>JALNVY010000139.1 GCA_023231165.1 Syntrophales bacterium
AAGCCGCCGGAAGCAAGCCCGCCAGATTGCCTTGAAAGCGAATTGGCAGGAATTCTACAAGCTCTATCTTCAGGCCTACAACCAGGCCGGCCGCATCGCCGGGGAACGGGCAGACAAGCTGACGGATGCGAACGAGCGGGCGGATGCGCGCCATGTCTTTGCCGGCGCTGTTTCCGTACAGCCCCACTTCCGCTCCTTTACCGCGGTGGCGAATCTGCCCGATCAGATCGTCCGCCTCCGGGAGCTGGCCTACAATCTCTGGTGGACCTGGAATCCCCGGGCCCTCGATCTGTTTGCCACCCTCGACCTGAAGCTCTGGAAGGAAATGCGCAGCAATCCCGTCCGCATGTTGGAGACGGTGTCCCCCGATGTCCTCCAGGAAGCATCTGAAAACTTTAGCTATTTAAGTCTCTATGCCCAGATAATGCAGCAGTTTGACGATTATATGGGCGAAAAGGGACCCCGTAAGCGTATCCCGGTGCCGCCGGAGCTTCGCTGGTCATCCCCGGTAGCCTACTTTTCGGCGGAATACGGCCTCCACGAATGCCTTCCCATCTATTCCGGGGGCTTGGGCACCCTCTCCGGGGACCATCTGAAAACGGCGAGCGACTTGAACCTGCCCCTGGTGGCCGTGGGCCTCCTCTACAAGAACGGCTATTTCCAGCAGGTCATCGACGAAAACGGCCGGCAGTCGGAAAACTATCCCGAAAACGACTTCTCCAGCATGCCTGTCCAGATCGTCCAGGACGAACAGGGCGCTGAAGTGCAGATCGCCATCGACCTGCCCGGCCGCACCCTTTTTGCCAATATCTGGGAGGTCAAGGTGGGCAAGGTGTCTCTGTATCTCCTGGATGCGGATGTGCCCCGCAATACCCTTCAGGACCGGACGATCACCGCTCGACTTTACAGCGCCGATCAGAAAACCCGCATCGAACAGGAGATCCTCCTGGGGGTGGGTGGGGTCCGGCTCCTGAAAAAATTAGGGATCAAACCCCGAGTCTATCATATCAACGAGGGTCATTCGGCCTTTCTGTTGTTTGAGCGCATCGAATCCCTCATGCAGGAAGATGGTCTGACCTTCGATGAGGCCGCGGAAGCCGTCCGTTCCAGCAGCGTCTTTACGACCCACACCCCTGTCGAAGCTGGTAATGAAAGATTTTCCAGAGATCTCATGGAGCACTACTTTGCCGGTTTTGTGAAACGCTTTGGCCTATCCTGGGCCCAGTTCTGGGAACTGGGACGTCGGGAAGGGGGAGAGGAGAAGACATTCTTCATGAATATCCTTGCCTTTAAAATGACCCTCCGCAGCAACGCCGTCAGCCTGGTCCACGGCCAGCTCTCCCGGCGCATGTGGCGGGACGTCTGGAAGGGTTTCGACGATTCCGACATTCCCATCGGTCATATTACCAACGGCGTCCATGTCCTTTCCTATCTTGCCCCGCGGATGCGGTCCCTCCTCGATGCCTACCTGGGAATGGACTGGGAAAAGAATCTTACCGACCCAGAGCGGTGGACCCGGGTCCAAGATATACCCGATGCCATGCTGTGGCGGGTGCGTTACGAACTCAAACAGAAGACCATCGATCTGATCCGCGAGGATGTTTCCAAACGAGGCGTGAAATACGGTAATGCCCGGATGTGGCGGGAAGAACTATTTGCAAAAATGAATCCCGGGGCCCTCATGATCGGGATCGCCCGGCGCTTTGCCCCCTACAAACGGGCGGATTTGATCCTGTCGGATCTGGATCGCCTCGACCGGATCGTGAATCATCCCAGTCGGCCGGTGCACCTGGTGTTTTCAGGTAAGGCACATCCCAACGACGGCATGGGGAAAAACCTGATTGAAAAGGTTCTGAGCGTATGCCGGGAGGAACGGTTCCGGGGGAAGATCTTTTTTCTGGAGAATTACGATATCCGCGTCGCCCGCCATCTCGTCCAGGGGGTGGATCTCTGGCTTAACAATCCCCGGCGGCCCCTTGAGGCAAGCGGGACCAGCGGCATCAAGGTGGTGATCAACGGCGTCCTCAACATGAGCGTCTCCGACGGCTGGTGGGTGGAAGGATATAACGGTGTCAACGGCTGGACTATCGGCCCGGTCCTGAAGGGCTATCAGGAACCCGATGGCAATATCGAGGGGGAAGACGGCCAGTCCCTCTACAGCCTCCTGGAAAACACAGTGATACCTGGTTTTTACGAGCGCGATGCCGCCGGGATTCCGGAAAAATGGTTGGCCATGATCAAGCAATCCATGCAGTCCCTGACGCCGGTATTCAACACCGACCGGATGCTCCTGGAATATCTCCATGAGATGTATGCACCGTCGGCGCGCCGGGAATGCGAGCTTACCGCTGATGATTTCGCCCTGGCCAGACAGCTGGCCGACTGGAAAGCCAAGCTTCCCATGCGTTTTTCTTCCCTGAAGCTCATTGACGTCAGCGTCGAGGGGGTCCATGGGGATACGGTTACTGTCGATCGGCCCCTGACCGTGAGCGCCCGGATCGATCCGGGAAAGCTGGACCCCGAGGAAATACTGGTAGAAATGGTCATCGGCCACCGGGACGGCCATGATTTTATCAGACAACCGGAGAGCATCACCCTGGTTTTGACTGACAGGTCCGGAGATGGGATTCTGACCTTTTCCGCGGATTATATCGTGAAGCAGAACGGACTTTACAGCTACGGCGTCCGGGTCATCCCCCGCCATAAGGACTTGGCGGCAAAACTGGAAACGGGCCTGATCCTCTGGGGGTAAGTCCGGCTATCCGGAAGGAACCTGGCAGGTCATCGGCCGGGAGAATTACCCGGATTTTATTATCTGATGCGTCTTCACGCCCAAGCTCGGTTGTTGGGCGGAAAAAGAAAACAGAGACGAGAAAAACGGGTTGCATTTGTGTTGCAGATGTGGGACAAAAAACCCATGAAAACTTCAGCCGTCCATGCCCGCATTGAACCACAGACAAAGGAGAAAGCGGAAGAGATCCTTCGGAGCCTTGGCCTAACTCCCACGGAGGCCATTCGCATCTTCTACAGGCAAATATCACTCCGTGGCGGGTTGCCTTTCCCGATTACGATTCCGAACAAGCTTACGGCCTCGACCCTGGAGAAGAGCCGACGCGGTGAAGATATTCAGGAATTTGAGTCGATAGAGGGAATGTTCAATAGCTGGAAAAAATGAAGGAAGTCTCGCAGACCAGGCAATTCTTCCGTGATGTCAATCGCATGCAGAAACGAGGGAAGCGCTTGGAAAGGTTGCAGGAGATTGTCAAACTTCTGGCCGAGGGCGCCCCTCTCCCAGCTAATCATAGAGATCACCCACTAATAGGACCGTGGCATTTGTCGCGTGACTGTCATATTGAGGCCGACTGGATACTTATTTACACGACAGATCAGGATTCGCTCCGCCTGGAACGTACCGGTACACACAGCGACCTTTTCAAGAAGTGACATCGTCCATCAAGGTGCTACCGCGAAGACACCCCATTCATGATTATCAATGAGGGCCTCCGGCGATCTTGGCCCAGGAATCCCGCAAGGGGACGATCCGGTTGAAGACGGGTTTCCCGGGCCGGGAATCCTTCAAATCTGCACAGAAATAACCAAGCCGCTCAAACTGATAGCCCGTCCCCGGTGCGGCGTCTTTCAGGCCTGCCTCTACATAACAGTTGGCAAGGATTGACAGGGAGTCGGGGTTCAAATCAGCAGTATAGTTTTCATCTTTCGGTTCGGCAACCCGAAAGAGGCGATCGTACAGACGCACTTCGGCGGGAATGGCGTGATCCGCCGCTACCCAGTGGATGACCCCGGGAATCTTCCGTCCGTCCGCCGGAGGGGCGTTGCGGGTCTCCGGGTCATAGCTACAGTGGATCTCCTCGATTTGACCTGTCTGTTCGTTTTTCACCATATTTTCATAGCGGATGACGTAGGCATTCCGGAGCCGGACCTCCCGCCCGGGACCGAGGCGATGATATTTTTTGGGTGGATCCTCAAGAAAATCATCGTATTCGATATAAAGGACCCGGGAGAAGGGAACCTTCCGGGTGCCCATTTTCGGGTTTTGCGGATGGTTGGGGCATTCAAACTCTTCGACCTGATTTTCCGGGTAGTTGTCGATGACCACCCGGAGGGGCCGTAAAACAGCCATCGCCCGGGGCGCCCGCTCGTTCAGGTCTTCGCGGACGCAGTGTTCAAGGAGGGCGATGTCCACGAGGTTGTCATTCTTGGCCACCCCGATGGCGGCGGCAAATTTCCTGATCGCCTCCGGTGTGTAGCCGCGTCGTCTCATGCCGGCCACTGTGGGCATTCGGGGATCATCCCAGCCGGAAACGTATTTCTTTTCCACCAACTCGATGAGCCGTCGCTTGCTTAAAACGGTGTAGCTGACATTGAGGCGGGCAAATTCGATCTGTCGGGGACGGCGTCCGTCAATTAGCTGCTCTACAAACCAGTCGTACAAGGGACGGTTATTCTCGAATTCCAGGGTGCAGATGGAATAGGTGATCCCTTCCAGGGCGTCGGATAGGCAGTGGGCGAAATCGTACATGGGATAGATGACCCAGTCCGTTCCGGTCCGGAAGTGGGGCTCCCGTTTGACGCGGTACATGATCGGGTCCCGCATCACGATATTGGCGGCGGCCATGTCGATTTTGGCCCTGAGGACATAGGCCCCATCGGGGAATTCGCCGACCCGCATCCGGGCAAAAAGGTCAAGATTCTCCTCTACGGAACGGTTACGATAGGGGCTATCGATGCCCGGTTCGGTGAAGCTGCCCCGGTGTTCCCTTGTCTCCTCGGCGCTCAGGCTGCATACATAAGCCTTGCCCATCTTGATGAGGGTGACGGCAAACTGGTATAATTGTTCAAAATAATCGGATGCGAAGAACAGGCGCTCCTGCCAGTCGAACCCCAGCCAGTGGATGTCATTAATGATGGACTCGACAAATTCGAGGGACTCGCCGGCCGGGTCCGTGTCGTCCATTCGGAGGTTGCAGGTTCCTCCATACTGGGCGGCAAGGCCAAAATTTAGGCATACCGACTTGGCGTGTCCGATATGGATATAGCCGTTCGGCTCCGGGGGGAAGCGGACGGCGACGATGCCGTCATTTTTATTTGTTCTGAGGTCGTCTTCGATGAAGTCACGGATGAAATCTGTCGGGGGCGGGTTGTTTGGTTGCGTCATAGATCAATTCTCCTTGCTCTACTCCTCCTGGAAATGCTGGTCCCAGAAAGGCGGGCTGATTATTCAGCCGGATTGTTTCTGAAACAATGTCTCGAAGAAATTGCGTTTCTTTTTGGGTATGAAAAAGGACCCCTCGTCATAATCGACAATCAACTTGCCTTCAAGGTGGTCTATCTCGTGTTGAACGATGCGGGCCACAAAATCGAGATAGCGCTTGCCGAGTTTCTGGCCGTGGACATCGAAGCCCCGCACCTTGATCTCCGGATAACGGGCAATTTCAACCTTGATGTCGGGGCAGGAAAGGCAACCTTCTGCGAGGACGATCTGATTGCCCCGGTTCTGGGTAATTCTGGGGTTGATGAGGACCTCGACGTCTTTCCTGGTCCAAGTGCCGTCGGAAGCCCCGTCCTTTGAAAATCCCCGATTGCGGAAGATGATGATTTTCTTGGAGATGCCGATTTGAGGGGCCGCGAGTCCCGAGGCGTCGTCCCTTTCGAGAAAGGCTTCGACAAGGGTCCGGACGGACTTCTTTGCTTCCGCGTCCAAGGGAATGGGGAGATCCGCGCATGTCTCCCTTAAAATGCGAGATTCTTCTTCGTTGATCTGATCATTGGACCACAGGGTCAGGACTTTTGTCATTGCTGTACTTCTACCTCGTTTAGTATGAATGTTTCGCTGCCCCTATAACACCGGGAAGGGATTATTGCAAGATGCTGCGATGCCAAATAATCTTGAATATATTCCGATGATTTGATACGAGGGACGATATGATTCAAAGAATGATCAATCAAACCATTACCACCGTCGTGCGCCGGGAGTTCTCCCGGGCCATGCGTTTCGAGGAAGGCAACCCGCCTGTCCTTCCTCTTGCCCCCAAACAAACGCCGCGTCTGCTATACCTCCATGTCCCCTTCTGCGAAAAGCTCTGCCCCTATTGCTCCTTTAACCGGTTTCTCTTCGATGAATCGGTGTGCAGAAGTTATTTCCAGGCCCTGAAAAAGGAGATTCAACTCTACCGTGAACGAGGGTATGATTTTGGCGGCGTTTATGTTGGCGGTGGCACCCCGACGGTCATGATCGAGGAATTAGCCGACACCATCCGGGTTGCCAAAGACTGTTTTTCCATCCGGGAAATATCGGTAGAAACGAATCCCAACCATTTGACGGAAAACCGACTCCGGATCTTGAAGGAGGCCGGCGTCAACCGTCTCTCCGTGGGGATCCAGAGCTTCGATAACGGCTTGCTCAAGGACATGGACCGCCTGGAGAAATACGGTGCCGGGGAGGACATTGCCGCACGTCTTACCGCGATCGGCGG
>JALNVY010000140.1 GCA_023231165.1 Syntrophales bacterium
ACCTATAAGAACCTCTATGCCCCGGACATGTCTCTGACCCTGGTCCTCTGGGCGACCTGGATCCACAATATCTTCTTCATGCTCTTTATCCTGGCCTTTGTGGCCCATATCGGTGCGATCCTGCTGCAGCCGAATCGGCCTATGATCAGAGGGATTTTCATGGGAACCATCCGCCTCGATTATGCCCGAAACCGGCACCCACTCTGGATCAAGGAGTTGGAACCGGAGCCAGAGCTTGTGTTTGAAGTTAAAGTGGAGCCGGGGCCTGTGAAGGAAGCTAAAGAAGATGAAGTTAAAGAGAAAATCGGGGAAGATCAGTCACCCCCGGTACCAGTCGTTTCTGATGCCGCTGGAAAGGAAGAAGCGCAGGCAGAACCTCCCGAAGAGCCAAAGAAGGAACTGTAATCAAGAACCGGTTCGTTTCATAGAAGCAAGAAGGGGCCGCAGCATGATTTGAATGCTGCGGCCCCTTCTTTTATTGCGAGTGAACGTCGGTGATGAAATGTTACTCTATAAAAGCCGTCGCCCTTCTGTTTTCGTATCTCCCCTTGCTTGTTTTGTTCGGGGCGATGGGGTCTGTTTTGCCGAACCCCTTGATCCGGATGCGAGATGCGTCAATGCCGTACTTCTTTACGAGCACTCTCTTGAAACTCTTCGCGCGTCGGTCGGAAAGGCCGAGGTTATACCTATCCGTACCGATGTAATCCGTATAGCCGTCGATTACGACCTTGGAGTCCGGGTTCTTGACAAGCACCGCCGCGAAATCTGCGATCGTCTTTTTAAAAGCCGTTTTGATTACTGATTTATCGAAGTCGAAATGGATCGTTGCCGACATCCCTTTCACGGCAGATTGACCGGAGGCAGCAGCGGTTGCTTCTGCACTCATGGTAGCAATAACTCCCCCTTTTCCAGGTCCGAGGAAGATTTTCTCCACAAAAGCGCCCATGGCGGTCGCAGTTCCCAATTCATCCGCGTTTACGCTTGCACCGCATCCGGCATCTTTCACGATCTCCTGGGCAATAATTTTCCCCTTGGGGGCATTCCCCACCTGGACAGGATAGATGCAAAGCCTGTTTCCATACTGCTCCTTCAGTTTAGCTACCGCTGCCATGACGTTTTGGGGTCTCATATCGTCGAGATTTTTTATGTGCTCAAAATCGCTGATAATGATGATGGCTGAGTTGCCCGTAAATGTCGCCATGTCATTGCCTGCCCTCAGAATCGCTTTTGCCATGGGAGTATTGCCGCTTCCCCATATGATACAATCCAGGGGCTTAAGAAAATCACCTTTGTCATAAGATGCCATACCGTAATCAAGCTTGGTCTTATCGTTCCAGAAGGTTCTTAATCCTGCGTTCAGCTTGAGGTTGGGAATCGTTGCCGCCATCCTTTTGACAACATCTTTCCCCAATTCCGTACGCGTCGTCCCGGCGTAAGGATCGTCCATGGAAGAAGACTTGTCGAAGAGGAGAACAAAATTATCTGCTTTTTGAATGAATTGACCCGCTACCAGCGGAGTGTTTAGATCATAAGGCTTGTAGACTATTTTTTGGGTTGCGCATCCCATAAATAAAACACATAGAAACATTACTGATAAAATTATCGAGCTCTTTCTTCTCATAATACCTTCCCTTTCTGATTTAATTTGTGCAAAACGGAAAATAATCGTTTGTATGTCAATTACTTTTCCGCATTCCCCGTCCCAGTTTGGGTAACCCCGATTCTGGTTGCCGGCTTCCCCTCGGCGACATTACTGAAACTCCGCTGGGTATTATAAGCAAAAGTTACGTCGGCTTCCCTGGAAAACCTTTCCAGTATTTGCTCCGAAACTCTACTGGATGACGACCTCCGGGAAAGGGGATCGCAAAGATACACGGCGGTAAGTATCACGCCATTGTCACCAATTGCTGCCAGCACTAGGGGCTCCAATCCCATATCGAGGATCATATATTTTTCCGACGCCTTACCCATGGTCTCTTTTGCTCTTCTGCCTCTATCTTCCCCCTCGGCGGTCACGATCTCTTCAAGGATGGTTCTGGCTTTTTTCCAGTCGCTCTCGAAGGTAACGCATACCTCAATGACGTTCCAGATGTATTCGAATAAACCCTTGGTGAAATTGACCTGGGGCTCTGTAAATACGGTGCTATTCGAAATCTTTATAAGACGCCCCGTTCGCATGTCTTTGGAAACCCCGGCGGTGCCCGATTCCAAGAGGGTAAACTGAAAAATATCAATGTCGATGACATCCCCGGCATAGTTTCCGACCTGGACCCGGTCACCCGTTTCGAATGGTTTCCGGACAAGAATAAACAACCAACCGGCAACGTTCGTGATGGGGTCCTTCAGGGCAATGGCGAGACCTGCCGAAAAGAGACCAATGAAAGTGCTTAGGGAATGAAAACCGCGAAGCCAGACAAAGGCAAGGAGGAGGAAGAGAACAGATACGGAACAGTATGTAGCCGCTTTTCGCCAAAGAAAATCTTTCTGCTTTTCATGGGGGAACCGGAGAAATATTCTAACCAGCGTCCAGTGAAGGAATAAGAAAAAGACAAAGGCAAGCGCGGAATCAAAAAGCCTGTCGTGAACCCCCATGCTATCGATATATGCAAGGATGTTTTTCATAGCCACATTATATCAACATGCAACGCGATAAAATCATTCATGGTTAAAGCCTATGCATAATATTCACAATCAAGGAACCCCATATGGTTAGCACCACGTTGGCGACGGCGTAGGGGGCCGCATAGCCGAGGACGGGCATGGAACTTTCGGCTTGCTCCTCAAGGGTAAGCAGGGCCGCTGTAAGGTTTCGCGATCCCGTGAGGGAGCCAAGCAGGAAAACGGGATTCAATTTCATAAATAGCTTGGCAAAGAGAAGACCGGCAAGAACGGGAATGATTGTAAGAATAACCCCGGCGATGAAGACCGATAATCCTGTAGTTTTCAGAGCCGCCAGCGCCTGACTGCCTGCACCCAGTCCAACGCAGGCAATGAAGAGGTTCAATCCGAGGTTCTGGAGAATCCAACGGCTTGCGGAGGGAATCTGTCCATAGGTCGGATGCAAAGTGCGCACCCAACCAAAAATAAGGCCGGAGACAAGGACACCGCCACCTACTCCCAGAGAGATCGGGATGCCGGCAATATTCACGACAAGGAGGCCTATGAGCGTGCCGAGCACTACTCCGCAACCTACGACAACCATATCGGTTACGTCCGTCGCACGTTCCGCAAATCCGATCATTTGAACTGCCCGTTCCACGTCCTCTTTTCTCCCAATCAACTGAAGAATATCGCAGCGCTCGATTACGGTTTTGGGCAAAATCGGAACGGTATTGCTCTGACGCGTAATCTTGCGGAGAAAGAGGCCGTGCGCCTCATTCCTGTTCCCAAGTTCGGCAATGGTTTTCCCGGCGATTTCCTTGTTCAGAACACAGACTTCCATAACTTCGCCAACAATATCCATCAGTCCTGCGATGTCCTGTTCCGGACCGACAAGTTCCGGCGCGGCAAGCATGCATTTTCGGGATGGGCTTCCAATAATGAGGATATCGCCTGATTGAACGGTCAGGTCAGTCTGAAGCGTTAGCGACTGCCTGTCTCTTTGCACAGCCTCAATAACGGTGCGCTGTGGGAAAAGTCCTTCGATAAAACTAACTGTCTTGTCGAATATTTTTTCGTTTTCTGCTCGGTATGCGCGTAGGCTCAATTGCTTCGACCAGGAAAACAGATCGGGGCTTTTGTCTAGGTCGTCCCCGCCGCCGGAATAGCTTTCTTCAAGTTTTTTAGCTTCCGTCTTCAGATTTATCCCCATAATTCCGGGTAACAAAGTGAACATGAGAATTCCGCCGACGGTGCCGAAGATGTAAGTTATACCATATGCGATGGCTACATCTGTTTCCAAAGCGGTCTTGGTGGCCGCGGTAAGTCCGGGCAAATGATTGATGGCCCCTTCCGCGGTCCCGATTGCGGCCGATGTGGTCAATGCTCCGGCCAGAAGCCCCGCTGTCGTCCCCGGACTGAAGCCGAAAAATTTCCCAAGGGCAAGAGCTGTGATCAGAGCCGCCACCGCCACGACCAGGGCTATCCAGATATAGCTCAGCCCCTGTTTCTTCAATGCTCCAAAAAACTGCGGTCCGACGCTGTAGCCGATACAGAATGTAAACAGGGCAAAACTGACGGTTTTCAAAAGTCCGGGAACTTGCACCCCGGGGATTTGTCCCAGAACAAGGGCAACCAGCAGCACTGATGCAGTGGCCCCCAGACTAAATCCTTTAAATTTGAACTTGCCGATATAGTAACCGGCGCCGAGCGCCAGAAACAACAATATCTCTGTATTTTTAAGGCATATTTCCAAAATATCATTAAACATGAATTCCCCCCGTTAATTGCCGGATTTCTTCCAGGTATCCTGATATTCAGCAAGCAGTTCGCTGATCGCCTTGCCGATTTTCACATAGTCTTCCTTGAAGAGGTTAGCAAGGGAGACGCGAACGGACATTTCCGGAGCGGCAAAGCCGCCGCCATCCATCAGCACCACGCCCTTTTTATCGGCAAGATTCCAAACGAAGTCAATCGGTTCGTAAGTTGATTTGAGCCACTTGGCAAAGTCTGTTCCAAATCGTTTTTCCGCAAGTTGCGGAATATCGATGGTCGTGTAATACATGGCGTAGCAGGGCAGTTCGGGCGCTTCTACGCCGAGGGACTTATAGAGAGCCTCGTAGCGTTCTCTCACCAAGTCCTGCGCCTCTTTCTTATAAAGGTGACTGTCCGAATCGAGGAGTTCCTGAAAGGAGAATAGCGCCATCATTATCTGCTGAGGCGTCGAGAGACCTGCGGTATGGTTCAGGGCAACCGCCCGGCTATCGGCAACCAAGCGGTCGATGAGCTTGATGCTGTCCGGATTGGTGGAGATGGATTCATAGCGTTTGTGCATACCCCCGCGTTTATCCTCGGGAAGAGCCGCAATCAGCTTATCCATTACATTGTCTTGGTATATCCCAATGACACCCAGCCTCCAGCCGGTAGCTCCGAAATATTTTGAGAATGAATAGACCAGAATGGTGTTTTGCGGGGCGATGGCTGCCAACGATTTGAATCCGTTAACGAATGTTCCATAAACATCATCTGTTAGTATGATGAGATCTTTTCTTGTGGTCTGAACCAGTTTTGCGATTTTGTCGAGAGATTCCTTCGCGACGCTCGTAGACGGCGGATTTGATGGATTGACGATGAAAAAGGCCTTCACGGAGGGGTCGTTAAGTTTATCGAGTTCCGAATCCGGATACTGCCAATTACTTTTTTCATCCATCTCGATGTCAACAACCATCAGTTCATAATCATTGAGGGTGGGAATATCGAGGTAAGGAGTGAAAATCGGTGTACCGATGGCGATTTTGTCTCCGGGATTGATGAGAAAATTCTCTTTCAGCGTGTTGAAGATATATGTCATAGCCGCGGTTCCGCCCTCGACCGCGAAAAGGTCCATGGTTCCTAACGGCGGCTGACAGTCGCACATTGTATTATCAAGATATGCGTGAACGATTTTTTCGCAGTTTATCAGCATGCGATCCGGCGTCGGATAGTGGTCGCCAAGTATGCCGTCAATCATCTCACCGACAAAGGAGTCTCCGTCAAGACCCAGATTCTCCGTCGCATACTTGTATGAATCGGCAAGGAACTGGGAGCCGAGCGATTCAGCGTGGATACGGCAGAAGTCGAGCAGACGTTCCCCCATGCCTTTTGATTCGGGAGCGCCGGCGATTCCAGGGCGGCTCATAACCCGATGGGCCTCTGCAAGGGCGAAGTTTCCAAGCAGGAAAAAGGCATATCTCGGGGTTGTCGCAACCCAGTTCGGGTTGCCCCTCCCCGCATTCAACATCATTCGTTCCCGATTCGAGCCGGCCATCTCAATCTGCTTGTCTTTCAGCTCAAACGGACTCAATCCTTCATAACGTTTCTCTTCGTCTCGGCTGTTCATTTTTTCCTCCCGGGTTAATGTCTAATTCCTTTCACACGGGCAAAGCCGTTGAGATCATGAAAGGACAAAAGTGAATGTGTAATCCTTTTTCCCCCCCGCGGCGTCAATGTAAAGAGGCATTTCGACGCTGAATTCCTGCTCGAAATCGATGGAACCATCTGCATCCCGCCAGTCATCCTCATCGGCGAGATATGGGATGGGACCGAGTGGTGAGAGACTATCAGTGAGCACCGACATGGGTTGAACGACCGTATCCGTGCCGTTGCCGCTATTGATCAATTGCATGATGGCGCCGGTCGGGAATTTGCACAGCACTTCATCCCAACGGATCGTGATGGGTCCGCTGGTCTTATTCTGAAGGCGGAAATTGATCTCCTGTTCGCTGATTACCGTAAAAGTGATATCAATGAATTCATCGGCAACGTGCAGGCCCCCCGGCGGCCCCGTAGAACTTTG
>JALNVY010000141.1 GCA_023231165.1 Syntrophales bacterium
TATGATTTTTCATGTAGATGTTGCCCCTGCACCACAAAAAAATAATGTTGTTTCACAACCTCAAAATAATCAAGTTGGCAGAAACGATCCATGCCCATGTGGTTCAGGAAAAAAATACAAAAAGTGTCATGGGAAGTAGGAGCTGACAAATAGAGCCGTTTCCGTCCGCAAACTGCGGATAAAGGGAAAAACCCCGTGCGATGAGCACGGGGTTTTTCTATGCCAAAATCCCGATCTCGAAAAAATAAATACTGCTCGTCGAAGGTCGAGGTACGCGGCACCAGAGTCCGCAAGCTTACAAAAGTTGACACAACACCGAGTATGAAAAACATCACACAAGTGAAGAAAAACATACGCGAAGAAGTTCGCGGAAAGGTCATGCGGGAGCGCATCCGGGCCGTCGCCGAAAGTTTGGCTAAAGACCTCGAAGACGATATCGCCGATGAGGTCGGCAACCTGACTGGAAAGCTGACGACGGACTTCCTGGATGAAGGATCAGAAATCGAATCGGAGCTCATGGGCTACGCCTTCGATCAGATCAACGACACCCTGCTCGGTGAGATCAAGAAAGGACTCAAATGACCACGGGTCGATGGGTAGCCTAATCGAAGTCTAGTCAGAGACTTGGATGCGACAACAAACGGAGCTACATCAACGACCCCGACAAGCGACAAAACGTATGAACGCAATCACTTACGAGCAAGCGAAGAAAACTTTCACCATAGCATCCGAAGCCATCGCCTTCCTGGTGACCCTCGACATGCTAATCCTCTTCGCATCGCTCGCCCAAATCATGGTGGAGGGCCAGACCGGACACTGGAGTCCTTTCTGGCGGGCACAAGCGGATCTGGTGTTGAGACTCTTCACATGAGAGATCTCAAGCCGACCCGCGCGGTCACCTACCGCAGATACGGAACTCCAGCAGTGATCCTTGAAGGGAAATGGCTTACGGATCGCTACAAATTGAAGATAGGTGACCGCATCGATGTGGAGTTCCTGGACAAAGAAATACGGCTCCGGAAGTCGAACCGGGCCGCTCAGAAAAAGAAAATCTCCCCGAAGGGAGATGATCAGCAAATTAATTATATCAATCCACCTTCGGGCAAGTCAAATAACAATTATGAACAACCAAGCACAACCAACAGCAACGAGGGTGCGGCCGAGAGAAACGGCGAAGGAAATGACAGATAGCTTCTTCGCGCCGATCGGCAACACCAAGCCCTACTTCAAAGCGGCCTTCCAAGGCTTCGCGGGTAGCGGCAAAACATTCACCGCAGCGCAGGTCGCGGTCGGACTGCACAAGCGGATAGGTTCGAAAAAACCGATCGTAATCTTCGACACCGAACAAGCATCAAAATTCCTCAAGCCGCTTTTCGCGGAAGCCGGAATCGAAGTGCTCGTCCGCGAATCGAAGTCACTGGCCGACCTACGGCAGACGATGGAAAAGATGCGATCCGGAATATCGGACATCCTTCTCATCGATTCCATCTCGCACGTATGGGAGGGGTTCCTCCAATCCTACGCAGAAAAAGTTCACCGGACACGCCTGGAATTCCAGGACTGGGGAATCATCAAGCCGACATGGAAGCGAGAATTCTCTGACCCATTCGTGAGCGACGGGTACCACGCGATCTTCACCGGCCGCGCTGGGTACGAGTACGACAACGAAAAGAACGCCGACACCGGCAAACGCGAAATCTTCAAGTCCGGAATCAAGATGAAGGTCGAAGGCGAAACCGCTTACGAGCCGGACATGCTCGTCCTCATGGAGCGCTTTGAAGAAGTGCTCGGAGACGACAAGAAGGTCTGGCGCGAAGCCACGATCATCAAAGACCGAAGCACCCTGCTCGACGGCCGGACTTATAAAAACCCGACCTATGAGAACTTTGCGCCGATAGTAGAAGCCCTGCTCACCGATCCAATTCCGAGAGACACGGTAGTCATGCCTGAATCAGACACCGGACTGCTCTTCCGAACCGAGGAGGAAAAAGCCGAATGGCGCAGAGAGCGCGACAAATGGATAGAGGAACTGGACGGTCTCCTTATCCGCATCGCACCCGGCGCGGTCGGTCGAGACAAGCAGTTAAAACTCGACCTACTGGATCGAGTATTCGGGACAACCTCAATGACAGCAATCGGCGAGCTCCGGCCTGAACGCCTGGCCGATGGCTATAAGAAGCTGGGCCTCGAAGCCGTGTCGATGGGCATCGCGGAAATTGTAGAACTCCCGGATGGGCGCAAACGCCTAGTCTCAAAGCTGCCTCCTAATGGCAACGGGAACGGAAACGGAAATGGGAATGGGCACTCTCATACCGAAGAAAAGTCGAAACCCGCTCCGGTCCCAGCAAAGAAAGGAACTAAGAAAAAGTAACCACCGGCGTTAGCTTCCGACTCTGCCCTCATCGCGGAAGCGTGAGGTCAGAGATCGGAAGCCGACAAAGGATCAAACATCTTATGGGAATAGACATCTACGCGCGCTGGAAAAACCAGACGCCAAAGCAAAAGAAAAAGCAGATCACTGGCTTCTCAGTGGAGCACGGCAATGTCGGGTACTTGCGTGAAGCGTACCGGGGAGAGCACTTCGCAACGCGATACCTGTGCCGCGAAGCCTTCGGGAAAAATAACGAAGCAAAAATCCCGGCCAAGCTTCTACGCGAACGATTGCCGAGAACTCTCGAAGTGGTCGAACAACGAGAGCGCACGATTTATAAGCAAACGGATCAAAAGAAAATCGACAAAGTGAAGCAAAGCTTTGTGGACTTCGTGGATCTCTGCGAACGGAAAGAGAAAGAAACCGGAGAGCCATGCACAATCGTCGCCAACTACTAACCATGAAATACGCATTCAATCTCGAATGGAATGAGCTTCCGGAAGAACTAAGGGAAGCAAAAATCCGGGAGTATATCCTCGCCGGAGACAAGCGTGACTGCGAAGAATGCGACGGCGTAGGAGAAATTCCTACAGCAATGGAACGAGGCGACATAAAAGCCAGCAAGCCATGCAGCAATTGCAGTGGAACCGGCCGAGTCAACCCTGACCCGGACGACCTACACCAGCAAGAGGAAGCAGAGGAAGATATCCGAATTCACTTCCCGATTTACTTCTAACGGCTCTCGATTCTGTCCTGACCGCGAGAGCGTCAGGCCAGAAATCGGGGAGCTGTTTCCCTTTCGTCAAACAAAAACATGGAAAACGAAATAACCTCAATAATTCCAAACTCGACTCAAATCCCGCACCTCATTATCCGGGAGTGGATGCCACTCCTGAGCGATGTAGAGCTGAGGATTCTTCTTGTCGTTGCGGACCAGACGTTGGGATGGATTGAAGACCCGGAGACAAAACGCCGCAAAGAGAAAGATTGGATCAGTCAGGGTCAGCTGATGAAGAAAATAAACCGCAGCGATCGCGCCATTCAAAACTCACTCAAGCGACTGGTAGACGAGCTGAGAATTATCCAGGCCCACGACGAAGCGGGTGTACTCCTTGACTCGCCGCAAAAGCGCATGAAGTGCGGAGGAAAAATCTTCTACCGCTTGAGTCTTAAGCGGCCCCAGCAACCCACCCCCGAAGTAAGTTCGGGGGCAGGAAAAACCTCAAACTTTTTACCTCCCCCGAAAAATCTTCGTGCGAAGAATTTTCGGGCTACAAAAGAAACTGGTTTTACAAAAGATAAGTCCTTCGGACAAGCGAGCTTGATTCAAGAATTTAAAAAGGATGTGGATAAGCCTGTGGATAAACCAACCCTGCCAACTCGCTACTTCTTCGGGAAATTCTCTCAGCTCACCTGGGGCATTCGGCATACCAGGCCGATCTTCGTGAAGTTCAAAGACGGCAATCTGCTCAAACACGCCCTCCGCCATCTCACTGAATTTCAACTTGAGCTGGAGATCGTGTGGTTTTTGCAAAACAAGCGAGAGATGAAACCGACAATCGGTGCGGCTTTATGCAAAGAGGTCATCGACGATTTTATTCAGGCGAGCCTCAAAGAGTACGGATTCTACAACACGCTAGAGCGAATCGCGCTGCAGTACAGCCGACGCGAACCTGAAGAAGTTCGTGGCGAAGCTGCCGCAATGGTCGAAGCGCTGAAGAAGTTGAAGGACTCATTTTCAATGAGGCAAACAAACAGCATATGAGACACATCGATTTATTTTCAGGCATCGGCGGATTCGCTTTGGCGATCGAAAAAGTGTGGCCGAATTCTGATCACATTTTTTGTGATAACGATTCCTACTGTCAAAAATTACTAAAACTAAGATACCCAAACTCAAAAATCTATGGCGACATCAAAGAGATCAAATTTATTACCGACTCCGACTGGCTCGGACTACAAAAGCCGGGGAAAAAACAGCAAGCAGGTAGGCGTAGACAATTATTTAAAGTCGATAACCTCACGGGAGGATTCCCATGCCAGCCATTCTCTCAGGCCGGAAAAAGACGAGGGACGAGTGATGACCGCTACCTCTGGCCGGAAATGCTTCGAATCATTCAACTCACGAACCCGCGATGGATCGTCGCTGAAAACGTGCGTGGGTTATTTACTATGCAAAACGGATTGGTATTCGAACAAGTGTGCCTTGACCTGGAAGCCTCCGGCTACGAAGTCCAGCCGATCATTATTCCAGCTGTCGCCGTCAACGCTCCGCATCGAAGGGACAGGATCTGGTTTATTGCTCACGCCATCAGCGATCCAGCCAATCGAAAGAAAAAAAGCGGAAAGTTACCTGAAGCGCCAAATAAACAGAAACAAAACGGGTCGCAATACGGTCCCGCCCGGCAATCTTTACGAGCAACTCTTGGCTGGGGGAGCAACCGACCTGAGGAAGACATCATTGTGGCCGGTGCTTTTGGGCACGCCGAAAGCACAAGACAGCCGTGCGGCAATGAGAGATCGGGGAAAACACAACATGGGGGAACAGGTTCAAGAAGCCATCAACGCCCTGCTTCCCACACCGAGAGTAAGCGAGGTCGAGGGGGCGCCGGTAAAGAACGCGGAGTTAAAGAATGGGCGATGGAGCAGGATGAATCAAAAGGGCGTGAGATTTGGAGTAAAGGTGAAAGACGTGTTGGCAGTATTGCCCACGCCACGAGCGGGGAATCCGGGAAGCAGGCCAAACAAAAAAGGTGGAAAGATTTTGAACGAGGAAGTTGGGAAAGGAACTGGCTTGAAGTTGCAGCCGAACTTTGTGGAATGGATGATGGGCTACCCGCAAAACTGGACGAATTTGAATTATCAAAATCAAGACATCGGATAGAGAGACTTAAGGCTCTAGGGAATGCGATCGTGCCGCAAGTCGCGGCAAAGATCATGCAGGCAATCAAAAAGACTGAAGAAAACCTTGGCCTCACTCGAAGCATTCGGAATTGAATATCCGTGTTTTTCGAGTGGGGCTACCCACTGTTCGCCTGAGGTCGACAGGCGGTCAAGAAAAGATAAAGAAATTATAAAGAAAAGTTAAAGCTATGGAACAAGATCAGAATCTACTCGAAACGATTCTACGGGCAATAGTCAACCACCCTGAACAGGTGGAAGTGACAAGGCACGTAGACGAGATGGGCGTGCTCCTCTCGGCGAAGCTTGGCGAGGGCGATGCGGGAATCGTGATCGGCAAAGAGGGACGCGCAATTAAAGCGATCCGCTCGGTCATGAACCTCGTCGGCCGCAGAAGCAAAGCTCGTGTCAGTGTTCGGCTCAATGTCCCGGATCTGCCCCGCAATGCGGGATCGGAGTCGGCCTCGGCCTAACAGCACATCGGCGACCCCGCCGCTACGAACGGGACAAAGACACAAAACCCGTTAACTCAAACAGCTATGAACCGTACCCAAAAAGGAAAAATCATTGAACAAAAAGCCCAGGCCCTTCTCGCCCAGGAGGGCTACTGGATCGAAAAGGCTCGGCGCGCAAAGTTCCAACAACAAGACCTATTCGGGTGCTGGGACTTGATGGCTGTCGGCAAAAAAGAAATTCGCTTTATTCAGGTTAGCTCGGAGCGTTTCAGTTCCAGGTCGAGGGCAGACCAAGAGCGAATGCTTGCATTCCCAAAGCCAGTAAACACCACAAAGGAATATTGGCGATGGAATGAAAAGACGGACAAATTCGAAATTATAACGATATGAAAACAAGACTAGAAACACTCGAGTCAATTCACGACTCATTGCTAGAAGAAAAAGTGCGGCTGGAGATTGCGATACGCAACCTTGGAGACCGCGGCGACGATGACGTGGTGATCCCGCGCCTGACTCCATTCAACATGGAGGGCCAAAAGACCAAGAAAGAACTGGTGGTCGAATATCAGGAACGGATCGAAAAAGTCGAACACGCCATCTTAACAACTGAAAAATTAATTGAAGAAGAACATGACCAGACTCGACAACCCAAAAAAGAA
>JALNVY010000142.1 GCA_023231165.1 Syntrophales bacterium
ATTATGATCATCTTCATGATCTGCCTGGGTGCTTGCGCGGCGAAGAACGTTCCTGTAGAGCCTCCCGGCAGTCTTGCGGCGCGCTTCCAGTCCGATACGGCCCTTTTCCGGGAAGGCTATGCCCAGCTGAGTGGCGAAGAGCGCCCCGTTGATTATGGCAGGGCCCGAGAAGCCTTTGGACAGCTGATAAATAAATACCCCAAGAGCAAGTGGCGAAGTTACGCCAAGAGTTTCCTGATCCTCATGGATGAGACACAGACAGCACGTGAACAGGCGGAAAAGGAAAAGCAGGCATGTATCAAGATCAAGGCGCTGTGGGAGCAGGCGCAAAAGGAATGCCGCACCGACCAGTTGAAGGCGCAAGACGACCTGTCTCGGCTACAAAAAGAAAATATACAGTGGCGGCAGGAGAATATACAGTTGCGTCAGGAAAACGAGCAGATGAAAAAAAACATCGAACAACTAAAACGGCTGGAAATCGAACTACAGCGGCGGGACAAGATCTTCCGGTAACAATAACCGTTCCATGGCCAGGGTAATCCCCAGGGCTGTTTTGACGTCCCGAATCTCTCCTCCCAGGAGTTTTTCTTTGGCCTCGCTTGGCGACATTCTGACTATTTCGATGTCTTCATCGTCATCAGGAGGCAGGGGGGCCGCATAGAGCTCCTGGGCAATATAGAAATACATATATTCATTCCATATCCGGGAATCAGATACCCCTCAAAAAGGCTGGTTATCCGGCCGGCCTGAAAACCGGTCTCTTCTCCCAATTCCCTCTGGACACAGACCTCCGGAGACTCCCCTTCATCTATGTTGCCGGCTGGGATTTCCAGCAGATACCCGCCGGTGGCATGGCGATACTGCCGGATAAGAAGGAAATTCCCTTCCTCATCCACAGGAATCACGGCGATGCAGGGTTTATGGTCGATCCAGCTCAAGCGGGACTTGTGGCCGTTGGGCAGTTGGACGTCTTCTTCCAGGACCTTGAAGACGCGACAATTATAAACGACGGGCATGGCTTGATCCTTCCTTTGCTGGTTAATTGGTTTTCATAACGGCCAGGAGATGCCGTTCGAGTTCTTCTCTGGGTAAGGCGCCCATGACCCGATTGATCAGTTTGCCGTCCCGGAAAAACAACAATGTGGGGATATTGCGGATATCGTACTGAGCCGCGGTAACAGGGTTTTCGTCAACATTGAGCTTGGCGATCTTGATTCCCCCGGCGTATTTCGCGGCCAGTTCATCAAGAACAGGGGCTACCAGGCGGCAGGGGGCGCACCAGGGAGCCCAGCAATCGACGATAACGGCTCCCGTTACAGTCAGGACCTCCTGGGAAAAGGTCGCGTCGGTGGTATCGAAGGGTTTTCCCGCATCGCCGCCGACCACCAAGGGGGCGCTACAGCGTCCGCACAGGGGACGATCGCTGAGACGCGTCTCCGGCATTCTGTTTTTTGTGCCGCAACTGAGGCAGCGGATAATCATGTCATCCAAAGGGGCCCGACACTTTCCACAGGTCGGTCGATCCTGCATATGTTCTTTGGGGATGCGGTTTTTCGTACCGCAAGTGAGACAACGGATAATTAGTTGATCCTTTTCTGCAGTCATAGCCTCTTACCTTTCAATTGCCACATTCACCGGTGTCGGACGCAGGATCCTTACCAGCTCCGTCGGGGTCATTTCGGCGAGAATCCCACGATGGCCCGCATTGATGAGAATCATGGGTAAAGATAGAATCGTTTCCTCAATGTAAATCGGCAACGGTTTCCTCGTTCCAAAGGGGGAAGTGCCCCCGACCTTATAGCCCGTATGTTTTTCCGCTACTTTAGGATCACACGGGATCACCATCTTGAGTCCGAGGTTTCTGGCCAGCGATTTTGTCGAGACATCCCGGTCGCCGTGCATCAGGACAATCAAAGGGCTGGTATTCTCATCTTCCATGACCAGGGTTTTGATCACAAGGTGTTCATCCACCCCCAATTCCTGAGCGGAAGCCTTCGTTCCCCCCCGGTCTACGTACCGGTAGGAGCGGAGAAGAAATACGGCGTCATGGCTTTTCAGTACCCGTATGGCCGGCGTCGCCGGAAACTTCTCTTTTGACATCAAGACCTCAAACGCGGGCATAACATAATCATGATCGACAAGGGAGTCAACATTTCCCTGTCGACTTCATATAAACCCTTACCATAAAAAGCATATCCGAAATTCTCCGCCGAGTAAAGTTCGAGACGGGGTACGAATTGTCTTATTTTTTCCCCATTTTTCCTGTATAGTTATACCTATTGACCGGATCGATATTTGTAAATGAAAGGAGGTTTTGCCGCTATGAATCAAATAATCAGCGAGTTGATTAAAAACAATGACGTTTGCGTTCTCGCAACAGTGGCAGGTGCAATGCCGCACTGCTCCCTGATGTCCTATGTCGCTACCGAGGACGGCAGGAAGATCTACATGGTTACCCATAAAAACACTAAAAAATTCAAGAATTTGGAGGTAAACCCGGAGGTCAGCCTTCTCATTGATTCCCGGGAGATGGACCGGGGGGAAAAAAGGCACAGGGCCAAGGCCCTCACCGTTACGGGAACATATGAAAAGGTAAAGGACGAACCGAAGCAAGGAGAGATCCGCCGGCGCCTCCTGGACAGGCATCCTCACCTTAAGGATTTCATCGAAGATCCCCAGGCACAGTTCATTATCATCCGGGTAAGGGCCTTTCAGCTCTTGGAAGGGATTGCCGACGCTTATTTCGAGGAAGTGTATTGAAAAGAGACTACTGGTAATAAAAAGCGATGTATGGCAGGCAGCTCAAAAAGGCACAGGCCGCAGCCGGGAAAGGAGGCGCAATGAAGGTATTTATGACGGGGGGAACGGGATTTGTCGGGACAACGCTGAGTAAGGCCCTGATTAAGGATGGTCATGAGGTGCGGATTCTGACCCGGCCGGGAGAATCATACCGCTCCCTTCCTGCCGGCGTGGAGGTTGTCGTTGGGGACCCGACCGTACGCGGCCTTTGGCAGGATCAGGTTCCCGATCATGACGTTATTATCAACCTGGCGGGAGTTTCCATCTTCAGCCGCTGGAGCGATGCTGTGAAAAAACAGCTTCGGGAAAGTCGTATCCTCACCACCCGCCATCTTATCGAGGCCCTGGGACGGGGAACGGGAGGGGGAAAGCATCTCTTGAGCGCCTCGGCCGTGGGGTATTATGGATATCACGAAGACGAGATCCTGACCGAGGAAAGTCAGGCCGGTACGGACTTTCTCGCTGCTCTGGCTGTGGATTGGGAACGGGAGGCACTAACGGCGAAAACCCTGGGGGTCCGGGTGGTGACCTGTCGCTTCGGGATCGTCATGGGAGAAAACGGCGGCGCCCTGGGCCAGATGGTTCCTATCTTCAAGCTTTGGGCGGGCAGTCCCTTAGGATCGGGAAAACAATGGTTTTCATGGGTTCATGAGGGAGATCTTGCGGAGATTTTTCTTTTTCTCATCAAACACCCGGAAATCGCCGGGCCCGTGAACTGTACAGCCCCGCAACCAGTTACGAACAGGGAGTTGACGGCATGCCTGGGGGAAATCCTTAAGGTTCCCACCTTTCTCCCTGCCGTACCCGGGTTTATGATGAGGATAATCATGGGCGAATTTGGGGATGTCCTCCTGAAGGGACAGCGGGTGATTCCGCAGCGGCTTCAGGAAGCGGGATTTTTGTTCCTATTTCCCACCCTCAAAGAGGCTCTGACGAACATTCTTATCAAGTAGGCCTCAGGGGCAAACGGCTCCTTCCAGATCTTTCCAGAGACTACCGGACTTAACGGGTTTCCCGGGGGCCTCGGGATCGGCAGCGGTGTGCATGACCTTGCCTGTTGCGGAGAAGAACTGAATCTTCAGTACGCGCAGCTGGTGCGACCGGCAGGACAGCTCCATTTCCAGGACTAAATACTTGAAGTTTTTCAATGATTTTCTGTACTGTGGGACTTCCTGCTTAATATTTCCGCGAAAGAGGCTCTTGGCCGAGGGTTCGATCCGGGCGGTTACGAGTACTTTTCCTGTGGATGGTCTGCTCAGGCGGGTTTTGTCGATGAAGAGGGCATCCCGGTACTTGGTGAAACCAATGAAACTCCAGGGGCTCTCCTCAGTAGCCCCGGTGTAGCCGTGGACGCCCAAAAGGACGAAGAAACAGCAAATAACCACCTTGAGATGCCACTTTGAGTATTTCATCACTCCTCTCTTTCCCAATTGCCCTTTGACAGATCAAGCTGATCTATTGTAGCAAAAGGGCAAGAATTTTCCCAACGGAAAAGGAAAGAGCCGTCCCCTTATAATCATCTGAGAACGGAGGCAACCCAATGACCAGCATTTTAATCGTCTATCATACCCAGACGGGCAACACGGGGAAAATGGCCCAGGCGGTGGCCGCGGGGGCCTGTGCCATTGAGGATATCGAGGTCATCTGCAAAAAGGCGGGAGAGGCGACCCTGGCAGACCTGCTTAAGGCCGACGGCCTGGCCGTCGGCACCCCGGAGAACTTCGGATATATGTCCGGGATGGTCAAGGATTTTTTTGACCGGACCTATTATCCCGCCCAGGACAAAGTCTTCCGGAAACCCTATGTGGTTTTCATCAGCGCCGGCAACGACGGTACGGGAGCCCTCAAGGCTATCGAACGGATTGCCCTCGGATACAAATTCAAACCTGTTTATAACCCCGTCATTTCCCGGGGCGCCCTTACCCCGGAGATCCTGGCGCAGTGCCGGGAGCTTGGCGGCGTCCTCGCCGGGGGCTGCCAGGCCGGCATTTATTAAAATTCATCTTGTCAAAACCGTCATTCATTGGTAACGGTGGGCAAAATTGCGAGGTTGATAAGCCATGGGAGAAGGAATTTCTGATTACACAAAATTCTGCGTGGATCTGAGAAGGCACATGTGGATGGCAGGGGTGGAGACGGAGCTGAGGCGCCTGATCTGGCAGATTGCCGTTACGGGGAAATACATTTCCGCCAAAATTCATGAATCTAACCGGAAACTGGCGGGTTTTAAAAACATATTCGGCGAGGAGCAATTGGCCTTGGATAAGAGTTCCGATGCGATCCTGAAAAACCAGCTCCAGTTCTCCGGTTTCGTCCGGGAATACGCCTCAGAGGAGCAAGATCAGATCGTCCAGATTGGCAAAGGGGCGGAAAAGTATTTTGTGACTGCCGATCCGTTAGATGGATCTTCCCTCGTGGACACCAACCTGGCCATCGGAACGATCATCGGCATTCATAACGGCGCCATGTACGGTAAAGGGCGGGATACCATGGTGGCGGCCCTTTATATTACTTATGGTCCCCTGATCACGATGGTCTATTCCGCCGGGAAAGGGGCCCATGAATTCGTCCTCAACCGGGAAGGGGAATATGTCCTCTCTCAGGAGAACATCCGCCTCAAGGAAAAAGGAGACATCTACAGTCTGGGCGGTCTCCGCAAGGATTGGACACCAGCGCATCTGCGCTTTGTAGAATATCTGGAGGCTGAGGGCTACAAGTTGCGTTACAGCGGCGGTTTTGTCCCGGACATCAACCAGGTCATCATTAAGAATGGTGGTATTTTTACCTATCCCGCCCTCAAGAAGAGCCCCCATGGAAAACTAAGACTACTATTCGAACTGTTGCCCATGGCCTTTCTCATGGAGCAGACCGGGGGTGAGGCGACCGACGGCAAGCAAGCCATTTTGGATATTTCCGTGAAAGACATCGAGCAGCGGTGCCCCATCTATATCGGCAGCCGCTTTGAAGTGGACAAGGCCCGGGAGTTCTTGGCGGAGGTTCAGTCTTGATTTATCAGCAACCTGCAGACTTGAAAAAAGGTATGGAAGGAATACTCCGGATCGGGGGGGATAACGTGGAGATCCTCGACACGGGGATCCTGCAAAAAACATTTATCGACAATTTGATCTATACCGCTGTTTTCAGCGACCAGGAGGATGTCCGCAAGGCGGCGAGGTGGATCATCCGCCGGACGGGGGCGGCAGCGGGCATTCATTCGGCCTCGATCCAGTCTCTTTATGAGGCCATGGGACGCAAGGAGGCGGCGGGATTTACCGTTCCGGCCATCAATATCCGCGCCCTCACCTACCATAGCGCCCAGGCAGTGCTCCGGGCAGCGATGAAATTAAATGTCGGACCCGTTATTTTCGAAATTGCCCGCTCCGAGATCGACTATACCAGGCAGCGTCCCGAGGAATACACCTGCGCCGTGACGGCGGCGGCGATCAAGACAGGGTATCGGGGGCCGCTTTTCCTGCAGGGAGACCACTTTCAGATCAATGCCGGCAAATTTGCCCAAAATCCCGACAAAGAGGTCCAGGCTGTCAAGGACCTG
>JALNVY010000143.1 GCA_023231165.1 Syntrophales bacterium
CAAGGGGTTATATCTGGGATACCCGTATATGCTGGTAAAAGATGATCGCAATATGGCCGTCGCCAAGATTTATATCGCGTTGAAGAAGTATCCGGATGCCATCGATGCCGTTTCCTATAATTTTAAGGATTCCAATACTTTTCTCAAAACGATCGGGGGGTGGGACGTCTTTGTCAACAACAAGCTGTCCTTTGAATTCATGAAGAACAAGAGTCTGTTTGAAGTGGGACGGTGGACCGAGGCTAAACAAGGTTATGACGAACTCTTGCAGTATCCCTATATCCGGGATCGGGGGGAGATGACCTGGAATATCCTCTTCGATCGCGGGAGGATAGCCGAAAAGGAAGGAAAATTAAAAGAAGCCATTGAATTTTATGAAAAAGCGGTCGAGATAATTGAGCAACAGCGGTCTACGATCAATATCGAGGCGAGCAAAATAGGTTTTGTCGGAGACAAGCAGGCCGTCTATCACAGCCTGATCAAAGCGTTGTATGCCGATCATCAATATGAAAAAGCCTTTGCATACGTGGAAAGATCAAAATCCCGCGCCCTGGTCGACCTCTTGGCGGGCAAACAGGACTTTGCGGTCAAGGTTGCCGGAAAAGAGGCGCAGTTAAGAACGGTACTTGCCTTGAATGACAGCTCGGAGGCGGAAGCTGTTTCCCTGGATAATCCCGCCAACAAATCCCGGACCCGGAGCATCGCCATCAAGGCGAAGAATGATCTGCAGCGTGAAGCGCCTGAACTCGCTTCGCTTGTAACCGTCAACTCCACCCCGCTGTCCGAAATCAAATCCTTAATTCCCAAAGGAGAAGCTCTGATCGAATATTACTATTACGGGACGGATATGTATGCCTTTGTGCTTTCTGAAAGTGGTTTGCAAAGCGCTAAAATCAGTACCGAAGGACTTGCGGAGGAGGTGGCGTCCTTCAGGAAATCCCTGGAGAACCCCGGTTCGCAACAAACCATGGAGCTTGCCGGCAAGCTTTATCAGCGCATCTTCAAGACCTTGGCAGGGGCGTTGAAAGATCGCGATCTTATCATTGTACCCCATGGCGTTCTGCACTATATCCCCATGAATGCCCTGCATGACGGCAAGGATTACCTGATCGCCCGCTATAACATCCGGTTGATGCCCAGCGCGAGCGCCATGAAGTATCTGCGGGAAAAGAAAAATGACAAAACAGGGGGGATTCTCGCATTTGGCAATCCCGACCTGGGAGATCCGAGTTATGATCTGGTCTTCGCGCAGAAAGAGGCTATCGCGGTTGCCGGCACCTGGGCAAATTCAAAGGTGTTCCTGCGCAAAGAGGCCACCGAGGACGCCTTGCGCAGGAACGGAAGCGACTATAACTATATACACTTTGCTACGCATGGACAATTTTTTCCCGATAACCCGCTGAAATCAGCGGTTCTGCTGTCCCCCGGCCCGCATTCCAACGGAATGCTGACGGTGGATAAACTCTACTCGCTGCAGCTCGGCGCAAATCTGGTCACCTTGAGTGCCTGTGAAACCGGCCTCAGCAAAGTTGCCAACGGTGATGACTTGATGGGTCTGACCAGGGGTTTTCTCTATGCGGGGAGCAGTTCCATTGTGGCCAGCCTGTGGAAAGTCGACGATCTGGCGACCTCCTACCTCATGATCCGGTTCTACCAAGGCATGCAGAAGACCGACAAGCGGAACGCCTTGCGAAAAGCCCAGCTTGAGACCAGGGAGAAATATCCTCATCCCTATTACTGGGCTTCATTCCAACTGACCGGAAGCGCCAAGTAATATTTACGGCTTCGCAAAAAGTCAAATCTTGTCTCGCTTTGTCATTCCGTCGAAAGACGGAAAACGAAGTTTAATGTTCATAATCCAGTATTTTGTTCATGGTTCCCGGCTTTCGTCGGGACGGTGTCTGGACCACGGTTTTCACCGGGGTGACAATAATGACGACTTTTTGCGAAGACGCCATTATTAGAATAAGCTTAAAGAGCGTTTAAAAAAGAAGGCAAAGTATCCCTCAATATGTTGAGGTTCCACCAAATACAGTGGCCAAACTGATCATTTCGTTATTTTCCGCTGTCCCCACCCGGTTACATAACCATCTGTTATTAAAAGAAGAATCCAAGATTATGATTTTTCTTCGCGTGTTGGCAATCCACTTGCAGCTCCGATCACAGACAGACCTCAGACCGAAAGGAGTATTGCAATGAAGAAATTTGTTCACAGTATCGTCACAGCGTTGATGGTGATCGTCCTGATGGTTGGGATATCCGGCTGTACAAAAGAGGGCCCGGCCGAGAAAGCCGGTAAGAAAATCGATAAGACGGTAGAAAAAGCCGGAGATCAGATCGAAAAGGCGGGTGATAACGTACGGGACACCGTAAAAGACGCACAAAAATAAGAGCCTTGGCATAAAGCACGCCGCGATTGAGACATGCTCAAAGAGCTAAGCCTCAGGTTGTTTTCGTGGGAGAATGGAGGACTGAGTGATATGAGTTGGTTAGGATGGATTGGTCTCGTAGCAATCATTACCGGCATTGCGGCCGTCACCGGCATCAAACCGAAGGGTACGCGGCATATCGCTCACACGAGCTTGATGTGGGCGGCACGGCTCGCGCTCCTGGTGGCTCTCATTATTGGCGGCTATCTGGCGTTTCGAGCCCAATCCGGCGGCTGACGTTGTCGTGCACGGCCCTATTTCCAGTAGGTGTTCCAAAGCGGCCGGGCGATGCCATTTTCGTAGGTCATTTCCGAGAGAACGCCATCCGGTGTGAAGATGAACACGGCGGCATCATAACGCAGGAGATTACCAGCGGCATCCAGCTTGGGGGACGTCCTCAGGACATCGCTCAGGGGTATGGAGAGGCTGAGCTGGCCTCCCCGATAAAAAGAACGCTGATAATGGAGGGCGAAATGCCCTTTCATGTCTACGATGTCGGAAGGGGCGCCATAGGAGGCGAGGATGTCCGCGAGGGTGGTCTTGCCAACGGCGAATTCCTGCGGCAAGGGTTTCACTTCCGCGCCGTCGGTGACCTTGTCGATGCGCAGGGAAAGGCAACCCCCGAGGATCAGGCAGGCAACAAGCAGGATCGCTGCCCCGAGGAGGTGCTTAAAACGGCGTCCCAAAAGCGGCCGTATCGGTTTTAAAGCTGCTGCCATAGTGGGTCACCACGTCATTTTTGTTGATAAAAAAGACAATGCGATCATGCTGGATGTCGTAATTGGCCATGGTTACCAGCACCAGCCAGACGCCCGTAGCCTTGCTCAGGGTCCGGTCGTATACATAAGCGTTGCCGTTGGCCAGCTTGACGATCTGGCTGGGGGCGCCGAACATCTTGGTGACCTCCGCGGCGGTAGTCTGGCCAGGTTTTACCTGGGTGAGGACCTGCTCATCGAAGGGCCGGTAATCCTTATTCCGCCCGATGACCGCACATCCCGACAGGAACGCGATGATCACGATCCCCAGTACGATGGCTCTGTATTGCATATCCCTTTCCTCCTTCTTCTTCATGGAACGGACACTTTTTCGAAAAAACAGTTGATGCTTTGTCTATAGAGGGGATAAACCCTCCTGTCAAGAAGTTCAAAATCGCCCGGCGGAGATCGCCGCGCTGCATTCAGGCCGGATCCATCCGCTTTTTCAAGATCCGTTTCAGGACCTTTCCCGCCTGGTTCCGGGGGAAGGCATCGACGAAAATGATCTTGCGGGGGATTTTATAGGGGGCTATTTTGCCCTGCAAGGCCGTTATGATTTCGCTTTCCGAGATCACGGCCTCTTTTCGCAAGACAATGAAAGCCGCCACCGCTTCCCCCCGCTTGGGATCGGCCATGCCCACCACAGCCGCCTCGGCGATCTCCGGCAAGGCCTGGAGGGCCCTTTCCACCTCGACGGGATAGATGTTTTCGCCCGACGAAATGATCATCTCCACTTTGCGGCCGACGATGTAGACGAAGCCCTCCTCATCGCGCCGGCCCATGTCGCCGGTGTGAAACCAGCCCCCGGCCATAGCCGCCTTTGTCGCCTCTTCTTTCCGCCAGTATCCCCGGAAAACATTCGGTCCCTGGACGATGATCTCGCCCGGCTCGCCGGCGGGGATATCCACGTCCTTTTCGTCAACGATGCGCAAATGGACGTGGAAAACCTCTTTGCCGACGGAGCCGGCTTTGCGGATCGCTTCTTCGAGATCGAGCGACGTCAGGCGCCCGGTTTCCGTCAGGGCATATCCCTGGACGAAACCGACCCCCTTTTCTTCCTGGTACTTCCGGATGACAGGCAGCGGTATCGGTGCGCCGCCGGAGATGAAGAAATGGACGTGGGAGAGATCGGCGGCCGGCCAGTTTTCCGTTTCCGTCATTAACTGAAACATGACGGGGACGGCGAACATGTAGTTGATCTTCTCCGCCTCGATCATCTTGAGTGTCTCCGCGGCGTTGTAGAAGTAACTGATCACGATGCTGCCGCCGGCGTAAATGATGGGCGTCACCGAGGCTGCCAGGGCGCCGATATGAAAGAGGGGGGCCACCACCAGGGACTTGTAGGAACGGTCCACGCCATAGCCCAGCAGGGAATGGATAGCCCCGAAGAGGACGTTCCCATGGGTCAGGACGGCCCCCTTGGGGTCGCCCGTCGTCCCGGCGGTATACATGATGAAAAGAGGGTCTTTCAGATCCACATTGTTCGGGTCTGCGGGCTCTGACACCGGACAACGATCGACCCGCTCCTCAAAGGGAGGATCGTCCGGAAGGGAATCGCCACTGTGGCGGAAATAATGCGTCAGGGTCAGGCCGGCTTCTTTCAATTCTCCCACTTTCGGGGCAAACTCGGTGTCATAGATCAAAATCCTGGGTTCGGCGTCCTTCAGGATATACATAAGCTCCGGCGCGGCGAGGCGGAAATTCAGGGGTGCCAGGATCGCTCCCGTCTTGGCGCAGGCGAAGAATATTTCCAGAAACTCGCTGCGGTTAGACATAAGCAGAGCCACCCGGTCGCCCTTGGCGACACCGCAACCATTCAGGGCATGAGCTGTCCGGTTGACGCGCTCGTTGAACTCCCGGTTGGTGAAGATGCGGTCCTTATCTTTCAGGAAACGATTTTCCGGGCGGACGATGGCCCGCTTTTGAATCCATTCTCCGATGTTCAATGTTCTTCCTCCTCTTCTTGGGAATGTGAAAAAACAAGGTAAACGTAGGTTCCCCCGAAGGAGATGCCGGCTAGCAAGGCATGCTCGATGGGCAATGTTCTTGCTTCGCCTGTGACAAAAGACAGGGGGCTCAGGGGATTCAAGAGCCCCACCGTCGGGGGGAATGTTCCTTTTTCCATGGACAAGGCCAAGGCGCAGGCCCGCATGCCGCCTCCGGAGAAGCTCTCCCCGAGGGCGCCCTTCAGCGACGTGATGGCAGGACCATCCTTGGCCTTGGCGTCGGCAAAGATATCGGCATAGGCCGCCGCCTCCACGGCATCCAGTATCCGGCCGCCGTTAGCCGCCGCCGAGACGGCCTGAATATCTTCGGGGCCGATGCCCGCATTGTCAAGGGCGCGCCGGATCGTCCGCTTGATGCCCGCCGGATCGGTGGGCCACTGGGTCGGCGGCGTCGGCGAGGAACCGAGTCCTATGCCGGTTAATTCACAATAGGGCTTCCGCCCTCTGGCCCTGGCTGCCTCCCGGCTTTCCAGACAGAGAATGCCGCAACCCTCCCCGGCGACCATGCCGTTGCGGTCCCGGTCGAAGGGACGGCAAGCCTCCGGGTTTCCGTCTCCGGGGGAGAGGGCGTAAAACCGGGTGAGGGCTTCAAAATAGAACGGGGAGATGATGTCCGCGCCTCCGGCCAGAATGCAATCGGCGGCGCCGCGCCTGATTTCGGCAATGGCATAGGCCAGGGCCGTTTCGGCGGAAACGGCAAAGTGGGTGACGGTGACGTTGACGCCGCGAAAACCCAGCTCGATGGAGGCGTTTCCCGCCGCCGCGTTCAGGACCGTGTTTGGCACCAGGATGGGGTTGACGAAGGAAGGACCTTCCTTAAGCAGTGTTTCTGCCAGGTGGACGGTGACATCCGTAGCGCCGAAGGCCGTTCCCATCAGGATGCCGATGCGGTCGCGATTGGTCAAATCCACAGTGATGCCCGCGTCGTCCAGGGCCAGACGCGCGGAGGCCGTCGTCAGTTGGGAGATCCGGTCCATCCGGCGCAGGCTCTTCAGGGAGATGAAATCGCGGGGCGAGAAATCGGTCACTTCCGCCCCCAGGTGGGAGGGATAAGTATCGGTCGCAAACGATTTTATGCCGGAAATGGCGCTCTCCCCCGAAAAAAGCCTGCTGC
>JALNVY010000144.1 GCA_023231165.1 Syntrophales bacterium
GCGCTTACGCCGTGGTTGCGGAAATGACGGGTGATATTTTCCACGACTACAATGGCGTCGTCCACCAGGATGCCGATGGAGAAGATTAGGGCGAAAAGGGTCACCCGGTTCAGGGTGTAGCCATACAGATAGGTGATAAGCAGGGTCAGGGCGAGGGTGACGGGGACGGCCACGGCCACGACTAAGGACTCCCGCCAACCAAGAAATAGGGCGATCAGAATAATGACGGAAACAGTGGCGATCAACATATGCTTCAAGAGTTCATCCGATTTTTCCTTCGCCGTTTCGCCATAGTTTCTGGTGACGGTCATCTGAACATCGGCGGGGATGAGTCGCCCTTTCATGGTCTCGACCTTGCGAAGGGCTTCATGGGCCACGTCGCTGGCGTTAGCCCCTTTTTTCTTGGCAACGGCAATAGTTACCGCTTCGAACTGGCCGGGGGCGCGGTTTTTGGCTCCTATGGATGCTGAGGCCGGTCCGAGGCCCATAAAGACGTAGGAATTAGCCTCCTCCGGACCATCGAGGATCGCGGCGACGTCGCGCAGATAGACGGGACGTCCATTAGCAACGGTAATGACGATCCTACCCAGGTCGTCGGCATTTTTTATGAAACTGCCGGTTTCAACCAGCATTTCCCTGTTGCCGGTAATGGTGGAACCTGCCGGCAGAGCGACGTTTGCCTTCTGCAGACTTCCCATGATCTGAAAAGGGGAAGCGCCATAGGCCCGCAACCGTGCCGGGTCGAGATTGAGACGGAGTTGACGGCGCTGGCCGCCGGTGACGGATGTTTCTGAAACATCGCTTCCCTTTTTTATCTCCGTGCAGACTTCCATGGCCATCCGGCGCAGTTCGAAGCCCGTGTAAGAGGGATTTTCACTCCAGAGAGTCATGGTCAGGATAGGGACGTCGTCAATTGATTTCGGTTTGACCAGGGGCTGAGAAACGCCCGGGGAATCCAGTCATAATGAGACATGAGCTTGTTATGGAGCTTGACCAGACTATCCTCCATATTCTCCCCCACATAGAAACGGACGATGGTCAGGTTGAAACCGGGTTTCACAATTGAGTAAACGTATTCAACCCCTTTGATTTCCCAGAGGAGCTTTTCCATGGGATAAGTAACCCGCTCTTCTACCTCCTTAGCCGAGGCTCCGGGATAGTTTACAAAGACGTCCACCATGGGGACGACGATTTGGGGTTCTTCCTCCCGTGGGGTGACGATGACAGCGAAAAGACCGAGCAACAGCGACGCCATGACAATGAGGGGAGTCAGCTTAGATTGGATAAATGCCTTCGCGATCCGTCCGGAGACGCCCATTCCTGTCATAAAATAATGATCCGCAAGATAAAGTAATGTTTTACTTGAGTTGGTTCTTCTGGACTACGCCGCCATCTACCGCCCTTTGCGTCCCTTCGGAAACGATCTGCTCGTTTTGAGCGAGACCGGAGAGGATTTCTATTCTCCTATCTGGATATGTCCTGCCGGTTTTAACAAGGCGGTAGGTCATGACTCCGTTTGGCGCCACTACATAAATTCCCGATAACTGCCCCTTCGAAACAACAGACCCCTCCGGGACGAGGAGGGTTTCCTTTTTCCCCACCGGGATGCGGATGCGGGCATAAAGACCGCTCTTCAATCCGGCGGTGGGCAGAGCGATTTTGATCAGGAAAGTTCGCGACTGGGGGTCCACAACCGGGATAATATCCCGAATGGAGCCCCGGAGCTGCCGATTTGTCGCCTCAATTGCAACATCGACGGTCATGCCTTTACTCAGGCGTCTCGTGAGTGTTTCTTCGGCGAACGCTTCCACATACAAAGCCTTATCGCTCTCGATGGTGAGCAAGAGTTGCCCGGGGACTGCCATGCTGCCCCCATCTATTTTTTTACTGGTGATTATGCCGGTTACAGGGGCCTTTATTTTTGCATAAGCCTCATAGATCCCCGTCTCCTCATAGGCGGCTTTAGCCCTTTCATACTCGCTGTCCGCCATCTTTTTCTGTGTTTCCACCTGATCCATCTCCTGCTGAGACACGGCCTTTTCCGCGTAGAGCTGTCGATAACGGCGCCACGTTATCTCGGTCATGGCCTTGTTCGAGTTCGCCGTCTCCATCGCCATGGCCGCACCCTTAACTTTTTGAAGCAACTCCCGGTTATCGATAGTCGTCAGGAGCTGACCGGCCTTGACCCGGTCCCCTTCCCGGACATGGACCGCCGTTACCACCCCCATTATTCGGCTGGCGACGTTGCTTACCTGCTCCGATTTTACCGTGCCTGTTGTTTCATAGGTCTCATCGACTTTGGAAAGGACGACGGTAGTAACTTTTACATCCGTAACCGTCGGTCGCGGGCGTTCCGCTGTTGTCGAGGCGCCCTGACATCCCCCCATGATAAAAGATGCAAGGCACAGCAAAACCAGGAGCGTGTTCAAAATCTCTCCACTTTTATCGTATAAGCAAATGGAATTTTTCTTCATGTTCGTTTCCTGAGGCTATGGTTCTATTTTCAGGTCTTTCATAATGATTCCGCTTTCATAACTCAATTTCACGATGGCCATGCGGTACTCTCCTTCCCTGGCCGTATGGTTGGCCCGGGCCTGATCCAGACTGGCCTGGGCGTTCAGCAGATCGATAAGGGGATAAAGACCGTTTTCATAGCGGACCCGTACCAGCCTTTTCCCCTCTTCCGCCGACTTCAGAGCATTCCGGGAAATTTCCATGTTTGTTCGTGCCTCGTTAATATTGAGGTAGGACTCATAAATTCTGAAGGAGATGGTTTTTTTCAGGGAGGAGAGCTGCTCCTGAGCTTCGCCGGCCTTATACTTTGCCTGGGCTCGCTCATATTCCCTCTTTGTACCGTCGAACAGGTCCCAACGGAGAAAGGCCGTCACCTGCCAATTGCTGCCCTCACTGCCCAGGGGCCGGTTGGGATCGTTCATCTGATAAGCGCCTCCCACCCCTATATAGGGGAAATAGCCCGCTTCAGCCAGTTTTATGTTCTTTTTGGCGTTATCACTGTGAATCTCCCAGGATTTGACGTCCCGCCGCGTCTCCGCCGCCTTTTCATAGGCCGCCATATCCAACAAGGGAAGTTCCGGAGTAGCATCGTTAAGATCCACATTCCCCTCCATGCCCAGGAGCAGGCCAAGTCCTCTTTTAGCCATCCGGACGTTCTTTTCCGCGCTGACCCTTCGCTGCTCCGCCTCGGATAGGGAAGTGGCAGCCCGCAGGGTGTCGGCATACTGGCCCATGCCTTTTCCATATCTCACCTCGGCGATCCGCAGATGTTCCACCGCCTCGGCAACGGCCTTTTCCGTAGCCCCGAAGGACGACTTGACCGTCTGCAAAGTTAACGCGGCCTGGGCGACCTGATAGGCGATCTGCTCCTGCTTTCGGAGCAACTCCTCCTGCTTGGCGGACGACTCCCCTTTGGACATTTGGAGACCAACGAGTCCTTTCCTGGTAAATATCGGCTGTTCGATGGCCAGGGAGGTTTGAAAATTATTAACGGGATCGGGGTGATTAAGGGTTAGCGGGTTGAAATCCTGCTGCTCGATCCGCTGCTGGTCCAGTTTGGTCATAAAGGCATAACCGGGATTCACGGTCCTCAGGTAGCGTTCCTCAAATATTACTTTCGGCAGCAAATAGCTCCTGGCTATGCCAACCCCTTCTTTACTGGCCAGGGCGGCGTTCTGCATTGCCTTTAGCTCATGATTATTCTGAAGGGCCACCCTGACGGCTTCATAAAAAGAAAGATTATGCTCTTCCGCAAAGGCATATCCTGTCCCTAAGAGAAAGAATATGCAGAGGGGAAAAAATAGTCGGCTTAAAGAGAGACCTTTCAGGTTCATTTTATCTCGTTTCACTTAGAGATAATAGCTATAAAATGGATCAGTCAATCTTGCTCCACACCGATAGCTCATCAAATGCTTCCGGAAGTTTGCCCTTGTCCTTTAGAGTGCGAATAGTAGGAAGATATATGTTAGTATCAATCCCTTGTTCTTGAAGATACTTGGCCAGACTGCGATCTGTAATTCGAATGTGCTCCAACAACCAATTTTCAATTGCAAAGGATACTTTTAACTTTAGGTCCTTCGATGCCCCTTCCGCTTGTGCCTGATTAACATAAATGGATACTTCATGCTTAAAATGTTCATGCCACTGGCGATGATGCTCATAATTCGGATAATTAGACGAAACCATTGCGTACTCCTCTGCCGCAAAATGGTACATTACATAATTGGAAAGAAAAGAGATAGCCTCCGCAAAGATTGTTCCCTCCGCTTTTATGGCGGAAGGTTGTACAACTAAATTCCCAAGTTTAAGTAAAGCGCGATGGTGTTCATCAATATCTTTGTTACCAGTTAGAAGATCTTCCGTTAATTCAAATAACTTCATACCAACCCTCCCTTTTTCATAAATATCAAAAAATTCTTGAAGCAGCTACTGGATAATTTCGTACGACCTTAGTGATTCACTTTTTCTTTCAAGTTCCTCAGCGCTCTATTTTGACTATATTTCTTCAATTTCTCCTGACTTGCTCCGGATGTAACCGCTTTTACAGGGGCAGCTTTACCACTTCGACATGGCCGAGACTCCGGCCCAGGAAACGCTCGGCGATGGTCTGAAAACGGAAGGGTACATCGGAGACGCAGAAATGATACTCTGGAGGAATCCGCAGAGGATTGGCAAGACCCTTTTTTTGCAGTAGCTTGGCCGTAATCTCCGCCATCGCCTCGGCAGAATCGACGAGATGTATAAAGGGACCGACAATATCTTGCAGGAGGGGCTTAAGGAGGGGGTAATGGGTGCAGCCCAAAACCAGGGTGTCCACATGTTCTGCCAGGACCGGCTTGAGATATTCCTGGGCCGTCAGGCGGGTGACGGGATGGTCCAGCCAGCCCTCTTCCACCAGGGGTACAAAAAGAGGGCAAGCCTGGGAAAAGACGCGAATGTCCGGATCATTTTGGTGGATTGTCCTCGCATAGGCGTTGCTGTTGATAGTTGTGGGGGTGCCAATGACGGCAACCTGCTTCGTTTTTGTCGCTTCCACGGCGCATAGTGCGCCGGCCTCGATGACGCCGAGGACGGGAACGGGAGATCGCTCCTGGATTGGCTCATAGGCCACGGAGGCGATAGTGTTGCAGGCAATAATGAGAAGCTTGACCTTCTGCTTGAGGAGATAATCAGTGATTTCGGTGGCATACTGGGTAATCGTTTCCACGGACTTGACACCATAGGGAACCCGGGCGGTATCCCCGAAATAAATAATGTTTTCGAAAGGCAGGCGTTCCATAAGGGCACGGACCACGGTCAGGCCGCCGATTCCGGAATCAAAAACGCCGATCGGATGGATTAATTTCAGGTCCATAGACAGCTCATTTCTTGGGGATGACACGCCGCCGCACCGGGGCGCGGCGTTCCGGGGCAGTTTCCTTGACCGGAATCGCATCGGCGTCGACAACATCTATTAACACGCCCCGCATCTCGTCCGGGATGGTATTAAACCCGGGGGAAGTTTCTTCCGGCTGAGTGATCCGCTGGGATAGAATCCTTCCGGGTTCACGATTCCCCTCCCCGCTCGTTTTTCCGAAACGCTGATTACTGATGATTTCCGGGCTTTTTTTGATTTTGTTAATTCTTGTCTTAATGAGGGCAGCGGGGATGGATTTAAATCTATCCCCCGTCACGCTGGTTATCTTTGCATGTCCCCGTCCGGCCACATGATCAGCCCCGGGACCGGAATCGATTGCCCGCAGATGTTCGCCATCTCCGTCCCGCCGTTTTTCTTCCGGTGCTTTTTGTTTCCTGCTGCCCTCGTAGATCTCGTATTCCAGCAGGCGGCTTTCCAGCTCGCCGTTGTATAAAATCACCCGCCGGGAAGTGCGGAGCCCCACTTTCTTGGTTAAATCCGGATTGGCCGTAAAAATATAGCCTCTATACCCCCCACATCTCTCTTTGAAAAAATCACCGATCCCTTCATAGAGACCGGCAAGGTCGGCTTCTTCCCCCAACCGCTGGCCGTAGGGGGGGTTCATAACCACAATACCCTTTTCCCCCGGTATAGAGGTTTCTTCAAAAGGACATTGGCGAAATTGGATATACCGACCCATTTTTGCCCTCCCGGCGTTGACACCGGCTGCCCGGACCGCATCCAGAGAAATGTCCGTGGCAATTATCCGTCCGGGAATATCCTTCCGCTCTCCTTTTCTGACCTTCAGACGCACTTGTTGCCACAGGTCGTCGTCAAATCCTTTCAGGTGA
>JALNVY010000145.1 GCA_023231165.1 Syntrophales bacterium
CGGCCGTCCTCCTCTTTCGTAATAACCTGGGGTCTGGAAACCATGAATTCGTAATCCTCGCGACGCATAGTTTCAATGATGATCGCCATCTGCAGCTCCCCTCTGCCGCAGACTTCAAAGGCATCGGCCCGTTCCGTAGGTTTCACCTGGAGGGCCACGTTGCGCAGGGTCTCCCGTTCCAATCGCTCGCGGATATGGCGGGAGGTCAGATATTTTCCTTCTCGACCAGCCAGGGGGCCGTTGTTTACATAGAAGATCATCGAAACCGTCGGCTCATCGACCTTGATTCTCGGCAGGGGCCGGGGATCTTCAAGGGCGGAGACTGTATCGCCGATATTGATGTTCGCCACACCGGCAAAAGCAACGATATCCCCAGCTTCAACCTTATCGACGGCAATCCTTTTCATGCCCACAAAGGTGTAGAGAGCTGAAAACCGTATTCCCGGCGTCAAGGCCTTTTCACCACAGAGTGTGTAAGATCGGTTCATCTCCAGGATACCGTTCATCAGGCGACCAATGGCGATCTGGCCTACATAGGGATCGTAGTCGAGAGTCGTCAGCAGAAACTGAGGCGGCGCCTCATCGTCCCCTTCAGGAGGGGGAATCGTCGTCAGGATAGTCTCGAAAAGGGGTCGTAGGTCCGTCGAGTCGTCTCCCTGTTTGCGATGGGCCACCCCCCGCTTGGCTTGGGTGAAGAGGATGGGAAATTCGATCTGCTCCTCCGTCGCGTCCAGATCGATGAAAAGGTCGTAGACCTCATTGATGACTTCTTCAATTCTGGCATCGCTGCGATCAATCTTATTAATGACGAGAATGACAGGAATTTTCTTGGCCAAGGCCTTCTTGAGGACGAAGCGAGTCTGGGGCAACGGCCCTTCGCTCGCATCGACGAGGAGGATCGCCCCATCCACCATATTGAAACTCCGCTCGACCTCGCCGCCAAAATCGGCATGTCCGGGCGTATCAACGATATTGATTTTCACATCTCCAAAGCGAATGGCGGTATTCTTGGCCATGATCGTGATTCCCCGTTCCCGTTCGAGATCGAGGGAATCCATCACCCGCTCCTCCACAACCTGATGTTCACGAAACGTACCGGTCTGTCTCATCATGCCATCCACGAGCGTCGTCTTGCCATGATCGACATGAGAGATAATGGCGATATTTCTTATGTTCTGTTTCTGCAACCTGTATTTCCTTTAACTTTCTCCCACTTTGATTAAATAATTGCGGGTATTTATTGTTTTTCTATAACCTATCACACTTGGCTCCTGAGAAGCAACTTCAATCGGGTAGACCATTTCAGTATTATCACAGTTTTCTCTTTACAAGTCGGTCAATTTCACCTATTTTCCTTAAGTAAACCCATCCCGGTCAAGACCAATTACGATTGCCAGGGGAGTACAAAATGACTAAAGGCGTTTATATTGCAGCGGTCGAGGAGCACAGCGGTAAATCCCTTATCGTGCTTGGCTTGATGGACGCGATTCTGAATTACCTTCCCAAGGTAGGTTACTTCAAGCCCATAATAACGATCGACGCCAAGCAAGAAAAGGATCCCCATATCCAGTTGATCTTGAAGCGTTTCAATATGTCCATATCATATGAAGAAGCTTATGGATTTTCCGGTAAAGAGGTTGCCGATCACTCGACTAATAAGTCGGATATCGTCGTTATCGACACCCTAATTGAAAAATATAAAAAAATGGAAGATCAATACGATTTTACCATCGTCGAGGGGACGGATTACATGGGGAAAGGGGCTATTTTTGAGTTTGACGCCAATATCCTTATCCCTAAGAACCTCGGCATTCCAGTCATTATGGTCGTCTCCGCAGAAAACAAAACTGTTGAGGATGTTGCCAAATTTACCCTTGCTGCCTACGAAGGCTTTAAAAATGGTAACGTAGAGGTGCTGGCCGTCATGATAAACCGGACGCAAGAAGACCAGCTTCAGGAAATGGCGTCTTCTATCCTTAACTTCTTGCCGCAAACAACAATTCTGTCAGTTATTCCCGAAAGCGGCAAGCTCAACAGCCCAACCTTCAGGGAAGTCCACGACAGCCTGGGAGCCAAGGCCCTGTTCGGAATCAGCCGGCACGACAACCCTGTGGATCATACCATTGTCGGGGCCATGCAGTTGCACCACTTTCTTGATCATATCAAAGATAATACCCTGATCGTTACCCCTGGCGATCGCTCGGACATTATTATCGGGGCGCTCCAGGCTAACCTTTCTTGGCATTATCCGCGTCTGGCCGGAATTATGTTGACCGGCGGTTTTGAACCGGAGCCGGCTGTTTCCAAATTGATCGAAGGCCTGCAAACGGTTGCCCCCATCAGCGTCGTCTCCATGGGAACCTATGACGCGGCCAACCAAGTCGGTTCCATCCGTTCTGAGATATATGCCGATAATACCCGTAAGGTTGAACTGGCCATCCGGACATTCGAGGAACACGTTGATCTGAAAGCCTTGGGAGAGCGGCTGACAACATTCAAGCACAAAGGAATGACGCCCCACATGTTCCAATATGAAATTGTCAAAAGGGCGCGTTGTCAGAAACGTCATATAGTTCTTCCAGAGGGAAATGACGATCGGGTGCTTACTGCCGCCGCCCGCCTTATCGAGCAGGACATTGTTGAACTCACAATCTTTGGCTATAGCAACGAGATTTTATCCGCAGCGAAACGTCTAGGCATCCGCCTTACCGCTGACAATGTTCATATTATTCAACCCACCGATTCGGATTTATATCCGGAATTTGTGGATACCCTCTATGAACTGCGGAAAGGAAAAAATGTGACGCGGGAAATGGCCCGGGATCTCATGACGGACGGTTCCTATTTTGGGACGATGATGGTATATAAAGGCATAGCCGACGGGATGGTTTCGGGAGCTATTAACACCACCCAGCATACCATCATCCCGGCTCTCCAGTTCGTTAAAACCAAACCCGGGATTGCGATTGTTTCGTCTGTCTTTTTTATGTGTATGGCGGACCGGGTCTTGGTCTTCGGTGATTGCGCCGTCAATCCCGATCCCACCTCCGAAAATCTGGCCGATATTGCCATTTCTTCGGCGGAAAGTGCGTCGTTTTTCGGCATTGAACCAAAAATTGCCATGCTCTCCTACTCCTCCGGGGCCTCCGGAGTCGGCGACGATGTGGAAAAGGTGCGCAAGGCAACAGAACTCGTCAAGCTGCGACGTCCGGACCTGAAGATCGCCGGACCCATTCAGTATGACGCTGCCGTAGACCCCGCCGTGGGTGCTCAAAAGATGCCTGGTTCGGATGTAGCGGGTCAGGCCAGCGTCCTTATCTTCCCGGACCTGAATACGGGAAACAATACCTATAAGGCTGTCCAGCGGGAAACAGGAGCCGTAGCTATCGGACCCATGCTCCAGGGACTGAACAAACCGGTGAACGACCTGAGCCGGGGATGCACGGTCGGGGATATCTTCAATACCGTCGTCATCACCGCCATTCAGAGCCAGACGATATAAATAAAGAGAGGCATTGCTTTTATGGCTACAGAAGGAAACAAGATTATCTATTCCATGATCGGGGTAAGTAAATTTTATGAAAAGCGGGCCGTCCTTAAAGACATTTCCCTTTCCTATTTTTACGGGGCCAAGATCGGCGTCCTGGGATTGAACGGATCAGGCAAGAGCTCGCTCCTGTGCATCCTGGCCGGTGTGGATAAGGACTTTAACGGGAAAACCATCATATCCCCGGGACTCACCGTCGGTTTTTTGGAACAGGAGCCGATTCTCGACGGGTCGAAGACCGTACGGGAGATTGTCGAAGAGGGTGTGAAGGATGTCGTCGCCCTCCTTGACGAGTACAACCGGATCAACGAGAAATTTGCCGAACCCATGACGGACGACCAGATGAATACGCTGATCGAGCGCCAGGGAATGGTGCAGGAAAAACTCGACAACCTCGACGCCTGGGAGCTGGATTCCCGTCTGGAAATGGCGATGGACGCCCTGCGCTGCCCCGCCGGAGAAACGTCTGTCAAGATCCTGTCGGGGGGAGAAAAGAGACGCGTCGCCCTGTGCCGCCTTCTCTTACAGAAACCGGATATCCTCCTTCTCGATGAACCGACGAACCATCTGGACGCCGAGACGGTCGCCTGGCTTGAACACCACCTGCAACGGTACGCCGGGACCATTATTGCCGTGACCCACGACCGGTATTTTCTCGATAATGTGGCCGGTTGGATCTTGGAGCTGGACCGGGGCGTCGGCATTCCCTGGAAGGGCAACTATTCTTCCTGGCTGGAGCAGAAACAGAACCGCCTGCGCTCCGAAGAAAAGACAGAGTCCCAGCGGCAGAAAACCCTGGAGCGGGAATTGGAATGGATCAGGATGTCGCCTAAAGGGCGGCATGCCAAGGCAAAGGCCCGCATCACTTCCTATGAAACGCTGTTGGGGCAGGAAGTGGAAAAACAGGATCGGGAGCTCGAAATATATATCCCGCCGGGACCCCGCCTGGGCAAAGTGGTCATGGAAGCGGAAAACGTCAATAAAGGATACGGCAACCAACTGCTCATGGCGGACATGTCCTTCGCCATCCCGCCCGGGGGGATCGTTGGCGTCATCGGACCGAACGGCGCCGGCAAGACCACCCTCTTCCGGATGATTACGGGCCAGGAGACGCCCGATTCAGGAACGATCCGGATTGGTGACACCGTAAAGCTCGCCTATATGGACCAGAGCCGCGACCATCTCGATTCCGATAAAACCATCTGGGAAATTATCTCGGGTGGTCAGGACATTGTTCAATTGGGAGGTAAACAAGTAAATTCGAGGGCCTATGTTGCCAGGTTCAACTTCTCCGGTTCAGACCAGCAGAAAAAAGTCGGATTCATGTCCGGGGGCGAGCGAAACCGGGTTCATCTGGCCTGTATGCTCAAGGAGGGGGCCAACGTCCTGCTCCTTGATGAACCTACCAACGACCTCGACGTCAATACCATGCGGGCATTAGAAGAGGCCCTGGAGAATTTTGCCGGTTGCGCCATTGTCATCAGCCATGACCGCTGGTTTCTGGATCGCATCGCCACCCATATCCTGGCCTTTGAAGGGGACAGCCGGGTTGTCCTGTTTGACGGCAACTACTCGGAATACGAAGAAGACAGAAAAGGACGCCTCGGCATGGAGGCAAACCAGCCCCACCGGATCAAGTACCGTCCGTTGACGAGGGTTTAATAAATTCAATATGGTTAACTTTAAAGAATCTTTGCAGGGATATGCCAGTTCGATCCATGAAACGGTCGTCTGGGAATTGAAGAGCTGGCAAAAGTTTTTCCGTGAAATGTGGCCGCTCCTGCTCTTATTGCTTGCTGCGCTGGGACTGGCGATCTGGTTTGCCAAGCCGGCGCCGCCAAAACGGGTGTTTATGGCTTCCGGGATGGGCGGATCATACCTGGCGCTGGCACAAAAGTATGTTGGATATTTTCGTGAAAACGGTGTCACACTTGAGCTGTTCCCCACCCACGGCGCCCAGGAAAATCTGGCGCGACTGAAAGATCGCCAAGATCCGGTGCAGGTGGCCTTCGTTCAGGGAGGACTGGTCAAACCGGGCGATACAGCGGGAATATTGTCACTCGGCAGCGTTGAGTACGAACCGGTATGGTTCTTCTACCGCCGCGGGGTTATGGCAGAAAATGATGAGGATATCCAACGTGTTCTAAAGATGAGAATTGCCATCGGGTCGGAGGGTAGCGGGACGCACGCGCAGGCGATGCACATTCTCAAACTCAATGGCGTCGCACCAACCTCTACTTTACTTACCATACCCAATCACGAGGCCGTACAAGCCCTCCAGCGCGGGGAGATCGATGCCGTGCTTCTAACTGATGGCCTTGAATCAGCCAATATTCAGACCTTAATCAAGGATCCGGAAATTCTCCTCGCAAATTTCCAACGGGCGGAGGCGTACACACGGTTGCTGCCGTTTTTCGAGGAATTGAAGATACCGAAAGGCGGTTTTGATTTGGTGCGCAATTTTCCTCCCCAAGATACGCAGTTGTTAGCAACGACGACCGAACTGTTGATTGATGACCGGATGCATCCCGCGATCCAAATGTTGTTCATGCAGGCGGCTCAAGAAATCAACGGAAAGGAAAGCTATTTTGCCCAGCGCGGTGAATTCCCTTCGTTCAAAGATCCGATTGTGCCGGAGAGTAAAGTGGCGGTTCATTTTCATCAAAAGGGCCCTCCTTTTTTAATGCATTAC
>JALNVY010000146.1 GCA_023231165.1 Syntrophales bacterium
AGCACACGTCTTTTGAGTTAAGCATTATAGGTTTAACTCTGCTACAAAATCAAACCGCCCTCCCTTGTTGACTTCAATAAATTAATAGTCTCATTATTTTGATCTTCAGTTCCATCGTGTTGCCGCCATCGGGAAACGGGAGGCGGTAAATGGTCATTCTCGGCCTCGCCGAGGGCATCTGTCAGGGCTGTCCAGCGTTCTCGGGGGTGATCGGCGAGGATGTGCAGGGTATGCTGGCGGCCTGAGGTGCTCAGTTGGGCCGGGACATGGAGCAATCGGTTCCAGAATATTTCCGGATCTTTGCGAAAATCAATATTTCCGCATTGTTGAATAAAGCATCACCGATGTTGAAAAGGCGATAGATGTTCTTCCCGAAATATGTAATATGAATAATCAGTAAGTGAGAAAGCAAGAACGGAAAAAGGGGCGGCAGATCATAGGACTGTGTCTTTACAGGAAACTGCTGAAAGGGAGGTTTAGACGATGGAAAGAAATCTTGACATGCTTTATTTAGTCATGGTCGCAGTTTTTCTCATTGCCAGCATTCTTCTGATGTTCTGGAACAGAGGGCGAGAAAAAAATGGGACTGAGCAAATGCATGATTCGGGAATGGTCATACTTAAGAAATCACATTTGCCAACCAGACGTCCCAAGATTAAAAAGCAGAGCAATATTGATGCCTCCCTCGAGAATAAGATTCAAGTGAAAATGTGGTATTATTCAATAGATGGAAATAGTAAGCATGGCCCGATCACTGAAGAAGAGCTGCGCCGTCTTCTGGGCTCCCGACGACTCCTCCCGGATACGCTTGTCTGGACACAGGAACTGCCCTGCTGGAGCGAGGCATCATCACTTAAAATTTTGATGACCTCACAAGAATCTTCGTAGAAAACAGATACAACGTAACAGACATTCTTGTTGACATCAATGGGGAAGGTAGATACGTGCTGGTAATATTGATTGCTGGATGTGGGTGCCTGGGGCAAACGGATGTACTTTTGAAATATTGTGGCACCGTCCAGAAAGCCACCGCAACTATAATCCTGTTCTTTTAGGAAAGCTCCGTCTATATGATTCGAAAAATCGCGGGAATCCTTGCCGAAACAAAATCTATCCGGGGAATCCTTGCGCATCCGGCGGATCTCTCGGAATTCCGGGAACGTCCGACACCACGGTTGATTGCCGGACTAATCCTGATGGGGTTCAGTTACCTTATCGGCTGGCCGGCCGTGACCGTCTTGAGCATTCTTGCCGTTTATTTGCAAGAGCCTCTGATCGCCATCATCGGCTGTCCAACGACCTATGGTCTTTCCTGCGTGGTTTTTTTAATCGGCGCTTGGTTCGCCCGCGCCCCCCATTACATGGGGGTCGTGACAAGATATGCCATTGGGAAACTCTTTCTGAAACTCCTCCGCTAGGAGTCTGTCGGATGTTTCCGCAGTAATATGATGATGCCGTCATTCCTCTTTGAAAGCTTGAGTTTTACCGAATGGGCGTGAAATTTATCCAATATGACCGAAAGGCGTCATTTTTTACTTCCGCCATAAAAAAGAAGAAAGGTTTTGGATCGAGAAAGTGACAGCCATGAATCTTGTTAATGCAGATGCTGCCGTAAAAAATCCGGTTTCCGGTTGGGATTTTTTTGATCGTTTATACTGCATTTCTCTGCAAGAACGTGAAGATCGTCGCAAGTCGGCGCTCAAAGAATTTTCAAAAGTAGGACTGGATGATAGAGTTGAGTTCATGCTTGATGAACGTCATCCGTACAATATTGAGCAGGGAGTGTATGAATCCCACATGATGTGCCTGCGTAAAGGATTGGAGGCAGGTGCGAGAAATATCGTTGTTTTTGAAGACGATGTAGAATTTGACCGCTTTGATCCAGAACGATTAAGAAGTTGCACTGAATTTTTGAGACAACATCCGGAATGGAAAGTTTTGCTTCTCGGAGCTTTAATTCGATCAAGCCGGGAAACGGATAATCCTTTCATACAAAAAGTCCGCTATCAGAGTCTGACCCATGCCTATGTTTTAAATCGGCATTATGCGGAAACTTTAGCGTATGAGCCCTGGCAGGGTATTGTTAACGACACCCTCTTTCGGCCGCTGACTGATGATGTCTACGCAATTTATCCTATGTGCGCATTTCAAAAAAATTTGACTTCGGATAATTACAAGTATCCCACACTTGTGCTAATCAGACGCTTGTTAGGCGGGCTTAATCGTATTCAAAAAACAAATGAATTCTACCATCGGCACAAATTTGGTATTTATGCCGCGCATGTAATGGTCATTTTACTTGTGCTTTCCGTTTATTTCTATTGACATGAAGTTGATATACGCGACCGACGTACATGGCTCCTTTGAGCGGGTTCGGGAACTCCTCAACCTGACTGCCGCCGATGTTTACATTGTCGCTGGCGATCTCGTCGATATCCCCTTCTATACAGTGAAAACGGCGAGACGCTACCTTGACCTACAGACGTATTTTCACAGCCTGAGGAGGGGAAAAGGGAAGGGGGATATGACCCTGGAGGATTACGTAGACGAGCTTCTGGAAGATCCTGGCCTTGCCGGGGAAGTGGTGGAAAAGGGGAACCGTTATCGGGATGAGACGCTCCGGGCCCGGCAGATTCTCGAGAAGAACTACGGGCTTCTGGAAAACATGCTTTCCCTGCTCCCCCCAGGACGCGCCTTTAGCCTTCCCGGCAATCATGATATGGATCTGGGGTATACAACCCTCCGGGATCGGGATCTGCATCTCAAATGTCATGCCGCCGGACCTTTGAAAATCGCCGGTTATGGAGGCGCCGGTGGGAGCACTCCCGGCATTCCCGAACGCTATAGCGTGGTGTATCGCGCCGGTACGGGTGTCAATGAGGACAATAATGAAATGTACCATTTTTTTAAATCCGTGCAGCCCGATGTCATTGTGACCCATCAGCCTGCCTACGGGATTCATGACTTTACCTCTCCCATGGGCGAAACGGGTTCGCATGCCCTGCGGCGCTACTGTGAACTTAACCCTGTCCTGCTCTGCCTGACGGGACACCTCCACGACCAATGGGGCCTGGAGGAGGAAGATGGTACAGTCTTTCTCAATCCCTCCCATTTCGGAGAGATCATAGAGATCAACGGGCGGGTTGCCGAAGGGGGCTTCTTCTATGATGTGGAAATGGCTGAAAACACCGTAGCGCAGATCATACACCGGAAGCTGGCGGGGGGACAAATATATGATGTCGTCGTCCATGACCGCAAGGATGGCAGGTGGGTGCAGGAGGTGGTTGACCGGGGGCGTTATGGGGCGCTCCTCAGGGGACGAAACTATGAGACGGGTGAGGATGTGTAATATGTCGAAAAAAACCTTAATCGACGGCATCGTAAAAAGGTCCGCAGGCAAGGCGCGCAAGTCATGAGGAATGAGGCGTACTAGTCGTACGCCGCAGTGACGAAGGATGCAGCGCAACACAGCATCCGGACCTTTTTACAATGCCGTCAAGGAGCAAGAGGAGATCATGAAACACAGCGAATCAGAAGTGAGACTTTTGGGGCGGATGGCGAACCTCGTCCTGTCATGCCTGACCCAGGAAGAGGCCAGGGTGGTTGCCGCCCGATTTCTGCCGCAACTCTTCCCCGGGGAAACAGGGGCGCTTTTCGTCCGCCATTCCGCCCAGGATATTTATGATCCCATCGTATTCTGGGGAGAGGAAAGGCAGTGGCAGTCCTTCTCCGGCCAGGACTGCTGGTCCCTGCGGCGGCGGCGTATCCACATCGTCCGGGAGGATAAAGACCAGCCTCCCTGTCCCCACGCCGATCATGATCCGGAGCGGTGGATTTCTCTCTGTATTCCCATGACCGCCCGGGAGGATATCTTGGGCGTTTTCCACCTTCTTGTTCCGGTAAGGGCAGTGGGAAGCAGGCAGGGAGGGGAGGGAGAATGGGCAGATGGTCAGGACGGGCGCAGGGAAGGGGCCCGAACTGATTCCGGAGATACCCTGGCGGGAAAGCGGCGTCTGGCTGCCCTGGCGGCGGATCTCCTTACCCTGCTCCTGGTAAATCTCCGGTTGCGGAAACAGATCGATGACCTGTCGGTTCGGGATGCCCTTACTGGCTGCTTCAATCGTCGCTATCTTGAAGAGACGCTTGCCCGGGAATTGAAAAGCTCCCAGCGCACGGGCCGACAGCTTGCCGTTATCCTTATGGATATAGATCATTTCGGGCAATTTACCGAGGTTTTTGGTCACGGCGCCAGTGGACTGGTACTGCGGGACCTGGGAAATTTTTTAAGGGAGAATATCCGGGATGTGGATGTCCCCTGTCGTTATGGGGCCGATGAGTTCGCCCTTCTCCTTCCCGATACTTCTCTTGCTACCTGCCGGCTCCGGGCAGAGCATCTCCACGCGATGATTCGGGATCTATCCCTTCAGGATGGTCATGCCCACATGCGACGGATAACCCTTTCCATAGGCATTGCCGCCTATCCTGATCAGGGAGAGACCATGTGCGATCTCATGGAAGCGGTGAAAACGGCCCTGAAAAATGCCAAACAGACCGGCCGGGACCGGATCAGTATGGCGGAAGAATAAAAGAATAACCTCCGCTGCTCATGAAGATTTCCCCTATCCTTCCGCTGTCCGTGGAATATTGGTCTGTATTTCAGGAACGGTTGAGAGAGGCTATTTACTTTTCCCTGCGAATCTGCAATAGATAGCCGACATGAAAGGAGGGGCTTGCGCTTATGCGGGTGCTCATGTTTGGCTGGGAATTCCCGCCTGTTGTCAGCGGCGGTCTGGGAACGGCCTGTTACGAGATAACGAAAGCCCTCACCGGTCTCGGCGACCCTGTTCTCTTCGTCATGCCCCGGATCGAGTTGTCCCGTCCCTTCCCGCTTCTGACCCTGATCTCGGCCTCAGACATCCTGAATGCCGCTTCGGAAACAAAAGGACCATTTGCGCAAGATTCCTTGTTGCCTCCCTCCCCTAATCCCTCCCTTTTACCTCCATATCTAAGAGGTCCTATTATTCTCCGTCCTTACCTGAAAGCCGGACAATCGGTAGGAGGACACCAGGGGCGTCGGGACTGGCCGGCGGACAGTTATCTGGCTGCCGGGGAAGGTTATGGCGTCGATCTCTTTGCCGAGGTCCGCCGTTATGGGGAAGCCGGGGGCCTAATCGCCGCCCGGGAGACCTTCGATATCATTCACGGCCATGACTGGATGACCGTTCCGGCTTGCCTTGCCGCGCGTCAGGCGTCGGGGAAGCCCTTTATCCTCCACATCCATTCTCTGGAATACGATCGGAGCGGCGAGGAGATCAACGAGAGTATTTTTGAGCTGGAGCGCTTTGGGCTTGAGGCGGCGGACAAGATCATTGCCGTCAGTCATTACACAAAAAAAATGATCGTCAGCCGGTATGGGATTGCCCCTGGAAAGATCTTTGTCGTGTATAACGCGATGAGCCAACGGGAGGCAGGGAAGACATATCGTACCCTGAGGACTGGTAATGATAAGGTTGTCCTGTTTATGGGTAGAATTACCTTTCAGAAAGGGCCGGAATACTTCATTGATGCTGCCGCCCGGGTGTTGAAGGAAATGCCGGAGGTGACCTTTATCATGGCCGGGTCCGGAGATATGATGCCCCGTATGGTCGAGCGGGTGGCGGAACTGAAGATCGGAAAGCGCTTCCACTTCACCGGCTTTCTCCAGGGCCGGCAGGTAGAGGAGGCCTTTGCCGGAGCGGATCTGTATGTCATGCCCAGCGTTTCGGAACCCTTTGGCCTGGCGCCCCTTGAGGCGATGATGTACGATGTACCGGTAATCATCTCGCGGCAGTCCGGCGTCTCCGAGGTCCTGAAACACGCTTTGAAGGTCGATTTCTGGGACGTTGATGAACTTGCCAATAAGATGATTGCCGTTCTTAAATATCCCCCTCTGACGGGAGAGCTTGTGGAAAGGGCTAGGGAGGAGCTGAAAAACCTGCGCTGGGAAAAGGCGGCGTTGAAGATCCTGGAAGTCTACAAGGTTTAATAAGATGCCGGCCATATGTCTTTACTTTCAGGTACATCAGCCCTGCCGTTTGAAAAGATATACCGCTTTTGACATCGGTCGTGATCACGACTATGAGGACCGGGAGGAGAACCGGCGATTATTGGAGAAAGTTGCGGAGCGCTGTTATCTCCCTGCCAACGCCCTGTTGTCGAACCTGATTCGTAAGCATGAAGGAAGATTCCGCG
>JALNVY010000147.1 GCA_023231165.1 Syntrophales bacterium
AAATACCCTGAGAAGTTCGCATCGGAAGACGTCATCTTCAGCCACATTCATCGCGGCAATACGATATTTATCGGATCGGCCTGCGCGGAGCCGCAATATCTTGTTCAGGGGCTGATCCGCTATGTCGAATCAAAGCCCCATGCCTTTTTCGATGCGGAAATCATTCATGTGAGAACCCTCGGCGTCGCCCCGTATACCGAAAAAAAATTCAAGCAGAACTTTCGCCACAATTCTTTCTTTATCGGCGATACGACAAGGGATGCCATCAACACGGGGCAGGCAGATTACACGCCTGTCCACCTGTCCAAATTGCCGTCTTTGTTTTACAGGGGCCTCGTCAATATCGATGTGGCCCTTATTCAAACGTCCCTGCCTGATAGCCATAGCCATTTGAGCCTTGGCATCAGCCTGGACATCGTGAAAGCTGCTACTCAGAAGGCATCTTATGTTGTCGCCCAGATAAATAATCACATGCCTCGCGTCCATGGAGATTCTTTTATCTACATGGATGATATTGATTTTATATTGCCTTATAATGAGCCTCTCTTGGAATATAGCCCGGAGTCAGACTTGGAAATTACCAATAAAATTGGGAAAAATATTGCTCGTCTTGTCGAGGACGGCGATACAATCCAGATTGGATATGGGGCCGTTACCAATGCCATCCTTGAAAACCTTTCCGGGAAAAAGCATCTCGGTGTGCATACGGAGCTCTTCAGTGACGGTATAGTCGAACTCATGAAAAAAGGTGTTATAGACAATACAAAGAAAACCATCAACCGTGGGAAATCTGTGGCGACATTCTGCATGGGACATAAAGACACGTATGAATTTATCCATGACAATCCGGATATTGAATTCAGGACCATCGACTATACCAATAACCCATTGGTGATTGCCCAGCATGAAAATATGGTGGCCATCAACAGCGCCCTGGAAATCGACCTTACTGGACAGGCTACGGCAGAGTCGATCGGGAAGGTTTTTTACAGCGGGATCGGCGGACAAGCTGATTTTATGCGTGGGGCCTTTCTGTCCCGTAACGGCAGAGCTATTCTTGCCCTTCCGTCAACGGCCGTGGGCGAAAGCATCTCAAGGATCGCGCCGGCTCTTAAAGAGGGGGCCGGGACGACTCTGATACGCAGTGATATCCATTATGTCGTCACAGAGTATGGCATTGCCTATATTCACGGGAAAAGCATCCGTGAGCGGGCAATGGACCTGATTGCTATTGCTCACCCCAAATTTAGACCCTGGCTCGTTGAAGAAGCAAAAAAGGGTGGGCTGATCTATCAGGATCAGGCTTTCATCCCGGGTGAAAAAGGAAGGTACCCGGAGGAACTGGAGTTTTACAAAACAACCAAAGCGGGTTTCAAGATATTCTTCCGTCCTATCAAAATCAGTGATGAACCGCTTTTAAAGGATTTTGTTTATTCTCTCTCTGATAACAGTTTGTACCGACGGTTTATTTCCGTTCGGAAAGATATGCCCCATGAACGGCTTCAAGAGTTTGTCGCTATCGATTATACCAAAGAAATGGCGATTGTTGCCATGGTTGGCAATGAAGATAACCAGGAAATAGTAGGAGTTGGAAGATATTTTATTGATGAAAGCAAGCACGCCGCAGAAGTGGCGTTTGCGGTGAGAGATGAGTATCATAAAAAAGGTATTGGAACAGAGCTGCTTGCATATTTGACTTACCTTGCCAAGAGGCAGGGGCTCCTGGGATTTACTGCCGATGTCTTGGCAGACAACAAGCCGATGCTCCACGTGTTTGAAAATGGGGGGTTTGATATCGTCAAGCATAATGTCGCCGGCATCTATGAAATGACGATGTCCTTCAAGGAATAATTATGACGGAGCATGGTGCTGAAAACATGAAATATCTTTTTGAACCCCGATCGTTGGCTATTATCGGCGCCTCCCGGGACAAAAAAAAGATAGGCCATGCAGTTTTGCATAACGTCATTACCGGCGGCTATGGTGGGGAAATTTACCCTGTGAACCCAGGTGGTGGAGAAATTGAAGGAATACCCGCTTTTCGAAGCATCCTTGACATCGATGACGCCGTTGATATGGCATGTATCACCCTTCCTGCGAAATTTGTCTATGATACGATTGTCCAGTGCGCTGAAAAAAAAGTTAAGCACGCTATTATTATCACCTCCGGTTTTTCGGAGGTCGGAAATTTTGAAGAAGAAAAAAGAATCGCCGATTACGCCCGCTCCAAAGGAATGCGGATTCTTGGCCCCAATGTCTTCGGCGTTTATTCCTCACAAGTCAGTTTAAACGCCACCTTCGTCTCCGGCGATATCCCGTCTGGCCATCTGGCCATGATCACCCAGAGCGGCGCCCTCGGGCTAACACTGATCGGTCAGGCCTCCGTAGAAAATATTGGTTTATCTGCTATTGTTTCCGTCGGGAATAAGTCGGACATTGATGAATCTGATCTTCTAACCTATCTTTGTGATCATGAGGCCACCCGTATTATTCTCATGTACATCGAAGGCATACGGAATGGTGAGAAATTCATCCAGGCCGTTAGAAAAACCACCTTGAAAAAGCCGGTGGTCGTTATCAAGTCCGGCCGTTCCGAGAAAGGCGCCAGGGCGGCCGCATCCCATACAGGTTCGCTGGCCGGCTCGGATGCGGTCTTTGACGATGTAATCCACCAGTGCGGTGCTCTTCGGGCGGAAAGCACCAAAGATGCTTTTAACTGGGCAATGCTCCTGGCTGGCAACCCGCTTCCCAAAGGAGGAAACACAGTTATAATAACCAATGGCGGGGGGGCCGGTGTGATGGCGACGGACGCCTGTGAGAAATATGATGTCAATCTTTATGATGATCTACAGAACCTGAAAAGTGTTTTTTCTCCCGCCATTCCTACATTTGGATCCACTAAGAATCCCATTGATATCACAGGTCAGGCAGCGGCTACCGATTATGCAAAAGCTTTTGATGCGGCCCTTGGCGATGATAATATTCATACGGTTTTCGGCATATATTGCGAATCGGCTCTTTCACCTTCTGCGGACCTTGGAACCATCATCGAGAAGAACTTCCTTAAATACAAATCCCAGGGAAAGCTCATTGTGTTTACTCTTTTCGGAGGACAAAAAACAGCGGATTACTTGGTTTCAGCGAAGAGAAGAGGCGTCCCTGTTTCCGGTGATGTTTATGACACAGCCTCATCGCTGGGAGCGATATATCGATATAAAGAATATCTGGGAAGCCATTCTGCTGTGGATAAGCTTTCCGACGCCATCCCGGATACAGCTTCCATCACGGCCATTGTAAGTGAGGCAAGAAAGAAGGGTCGGTTCTTCCTGCTCGCTCACGAAGCCCAGAAAATTATGGATATAGCGGGTATCACCATTCCGAGAAGCATCCAGGCCCAAACGATCAAGGGGGCCGTTAAGGCAGCCGGCGCCATTGGTTATCCCGTGGTCATGAAAGTTGTTTCCAAGGACATCATCCACAAGAGTGATGCTGGCGGGATTGCCCTTAACCTGGAAAATGAGGGTGAGGTTGTCGACGCCTATGGCGCTATTCTTCGTAGCTGTAAGGCTTATGCTCCTCACGCGCTGATTGTAGGGGTCGATATATCGGAAATGGTTAAGCCCGGAACGGAACTGATTGTGGGTGCGAGAATCGATCAAACCTTTGGGCCGACGATTATGGTCGGCCTGGGCGGTATCTATGTGGAAGTCATGAAAGATGTTTCGTTCCGGTCGCTCCCCGTCAATGGGGGAGATATTATGAGCATGATAAAAGAACTCCGTTCTTATCCCTTACTCCTCGGGGTACGAGGGGAAAAAATGAAAGATGTAGCCGCTGTCGTGAGTGTCGTTACAATGCTGGGAGGCATAATTCATAACTGCCAAGGGATTTCAGACATCGAAATCAACCCCCTCGTTGTCTATGAACAGGGAGAAGGAGTAAAGGCGGTGGACATCCGAGTCATCCTGAAAAAAAATGAAAAGAGGTGAATTTTATGGATAAATTTGTCATTACGTCCATGCGGCCGAGTGCGGGGAAAACGAGCCTGATTATCGGTCTGGCCAAGGTATTGAACAATAAACTCGGCTATATGAAGCCCTTCGGAGCGAGATTCATCTACAAAAAGAAAAGACTTTGGGACTACGACGCCGCCCTTATAGCCCATATCTTCAATCTCGATGAGGCTCCTGAAGATATGAGCATCGGGTTTCATCATTCCAAGCTTTTCTATTCCCTGGATGAAGAAGCAACAACTGCAAAACTATTGGAAACCTTGGATAATGTCAGTAAAAATAAGGATTCGATCTTTGTGGAAGCGGGCAAAGACATCTATTTCGGAACATCGGTTTACCTTGATGCCATCTCCGTAGCCAAGAGGTTGAAGGGGAAACTTCTGGTTATGGTCAGCGGCGATGAGGATACCATTATAGATGATATGAGCTTTCTTACGAGGTATATCCGGATGGATGATCTTTCTTTCATGGGGGTTGTCATCAACAAGGTCGTTAATATCGACGATTTTAATGATATCTATCTCCCAAGGATCCTTCAGCTGGATGTTCCGGTGCTGGGCGTCATTCCAGTTATTCCGGAGTTGACCTATTTTTCAGCAGGGTTTCTTGCGGATCGAATGTTTGCAAAAGTCCTAGCTGGTGAGTCAGGCTTGAATCGTCAGGTACAAAACGTTGTCGTGGGTTCCATGGGCGTGGACGCGGCCATGAAAAGCCCTCTGTTCCAGAATCATCATCAAGTCGTCATTATCAGCGGCGATCGCAGTGATTTGATCTTGACCTCTCTTGAAAGCCAGGTGGCCGCGGTTATCCTCTCCAACAATATTGTGCCCTCATCAGTCATAATTTCAAAGGCTGAAAATTTGGGTATCCCCCTACTGCTGGTCTCTACCGATACACACGAAACGGCAAAGCGGATCGACGGAATTGAACCCCTTCCAACTAATGAGGATACGGAAAAAATCAACCTGATAGAAAAAATGGTTAGAGATCATGTAGATCTGAAAACGTTTTTAAAAGATGCCCAAGGGTAAACAGGATAAAATAAAATAATATTATTAACAAGGAGGAGTTATGGAAGCATTTAAATCACAGGGAGCTTTGGTAGAGCAAATCATCGCCACACAAGTAAAAAAATGGCAGTTGGATAAAAAAAAGAAATACAAAAAACCCGTCCGTCCTGTCATTACCATTTCAAGATTGCCTGGAAGCGGTGCTAATACGCTGGCGAAGCAACTGTCGGAAGATTTGAACATCGATCTTTTCGATAACGAAATTGTAGAAGAGATCGCGAAGAGCGCCCATGTTAGTGAGGCCGTGATCGCCACCCTCGATGAACAGGATCGTGATATACTGGATGACTGGATCGGTGCAATTGAAAAAAAACGCCACCTCTGGCCTGATGAATTTATCCTTCATCTTACCAAAGTGGTCGGTGCCATAGCGGCGCACGGTCATGCAGTAATCGTAGGTAGGGGGGCAGGGTATCTCCTGTCCAGTGAGATCTGTCTCCGGCTGCTTATTGTTGCGCCCATGGATGTGCGAATCAGCAATGTAATGCATGCCTATGACGTGACCGCTAAAGAAGCGGAAAACAGAATCATGAAAACAGAGAAGGATCGCAGGGCATTTGTAAAAAATTACTTCCATGCCGATCTGACCGATCCGGTCAATTATGACCTGACCCTCAATACAGCCCATTACAACCTAGAAGCAGCGAGCAGGATTGTCAAAGAGGCTTTCAACTCCCGGCCATGGTATGATTTCTCAATGAGTAAACAAAGCAGCGAGCGTTAAACTGCTGTCACTGTGAGGGGGCAAATTATTGAATTTGCCCCCTACTTTGCCGACCCCGGTATCTTCATGTCAAACTTTTTGTGGCAATCAAGACAGTAAACCTTGGATGCCGCGTGTGCTTTATGACAGACGGTACAGGCAATATCACCCAGGTGAGACTTGTGGGGATTGCGGTCCTTAAAGTCTTTAGGTTCCGTCTTTTTTACCAATTTATCCATGGGGCCGTGACAGGTCAGGCAGCGGTTGTTCTCCACCGTATCATCTGCTTTGGGTAGATCCTTCCCATGACAACCGGCACAACCAATAAACCCTTTGGCATGAAGATTATCCATGAATTTTGATCCTCCCCAGGAAGCAAAGATCTCCTTCATCATGGCAACATCTTCCTTTGT
>JALNVY010000148.1 GCA_023231165.1 Syntrophales bacterium
CCTCCCTGCAGAGCCTTTTCCTTTTCCTCAGCCTGCTTCCTGATTTCCCTTAGCCGGGTATCGATCTCGCGGGTCTTTCTGATGATCTCCGCCGCTGCGGACTGCTCATTCCGCGCCGCTGCCAACCGGGTCTCGGCGGTATTTTTTATCGCCCGGGCGTCGGTCCCAGCCTGCTCACTTTCCGAAAATCTGACGACGGCGGCGGCCAGCTCCTTTTTCTCATTATCCTGCTGCGTACGCAGACTCACGACTGACCGGTAATCGCCTTCCAGGACGAGGGCCTGGCGGGATTTCGCCAGCCTCCTTGCCTCCGGCGCAAAGGCTGCCTGGCGCTGCTCCCAGTCCTGCCCATGCCGATCCAGATCAGCCAGTTCCTTCTCCAGGACAGCCAGACCCTCAAGCCAGATTGCCGCCTGGCGAAGGCTTTCCCCTTCCCGATCCAGTTCTGTTTCCCGGTGCTGTGTTGCCGCCAGATTATTTTGCAGCTCTTGCTCCGTATCGCCGCCAAGAATCTGTATTCCCGACAATTCACTCTTGAGGATGTCCAGACGGGTGCGCTCTTCCGTCCTTCGTTCATGAACCTTCATGGAGATCAGGCTGTAGATTTCCGTACCCGTGATCTGTTCCAGGATCGGCGCCCGGGTGTCGGACCCGGCCTGAAGAAACGCCGCGAACCCCCCCTGGGCGAGGAGCATCGAGCGGGTAAACCGTTCGAAGTCCATACCCGTGACCTTTTCGATAAATTCACCTACCTGGGTTATTCCTGACTCCAAAACGGCGCCGGAAGCCGCGGCTATTTCATGCCTGGCCGGCTGCAATGCCCCGTCGTGGCGTCTCCGGGCGCGATGCTGGCTCCAGTGGCATCGGTAACGACCCTTCTGGGTCTCGAAGTCCACCTCGGCAAAACATTCCCCTGTCTGCCGCGACATGATCTCGTTGCTGCTTTTTGTTACGTTGTCGAGGCGGGGGGTCCGTCCGTAAAGGCCTAGACAGACGGCGTCAAGGATGGTGGTCTTTCCCGACCCGGTGGGGCCGGTAATGGCGAAAATGCCGTCGGATGCATAATCGGGATGGGTGAAATCCACCTGCCATTCCCCGGTGAGGGAATTTAGATTCTTGAACCGGACGCCGAGAATTCTCATTTCTTCTTACCTCCTATTCCGCCCGGGGGTCTGCTTCCTGCAGGGAGACGACAACCTCCCGATAAGCCTCCAGGAAGGCCGGATGTTGATCTTCCGGAACTTCATGGGCGGCAAGGCAGCGTCGGAACACCTCGGTCGCATCCAGATCGTCGAGGGTCTCTCCCTCGTCTATTCTGCTCAGGGCCCGTTCCAGGATACGGTTGTTCCTGATCCGGAGGATCTCGATGCCCGTCCCGGCGACAGCCTCATCCAGTTGCCCCCGCAGACTCCCCGCGACCTCGTCCCCTTCATAGACGATTTCCAGCCAGGCGCGGCTCCGGCGCGACTTCAGTTCTTCAATTTTCCCGGAAATCGTCAGCCAGTCTCCCGTCAGGGTCCGTAGCTCCTGGAAACGCGGCGTCGGTATATTCGTGATCCGGGGTTTATTCTCTGCAAACTCGATCAGGACGACCATTTTTTCCTGGTCCGCTTCCCCGAAGCCGATGGGGAGGGGCGAGCCGGAATAGCGGATGAATTCAGAACCGTCCACCGCCTGGGGTACGTGGAGATGCCCGAGGGCCAGATAATCGATGCTCCCGGGGAAAATATCCGCCCCGACCTGGGCCAGGGCGCCGATATAAAGCTCCCGCACCCCGTCGCCGTCCATTGTCTGACCGCCTGCCGTGAACAGGTGTCCCATGGCGATAATCGGCACCGGATTCTTCATCAGGGCGCACTGCTCCTCAGCGGCTTCACAGACGCGGCGGTAATGGGTCCTGATGCCTTCGATGATCTTTCTTTCCTTATCCGCGACGCTTTCCCCCGCCTCGGTAGTGCGGATATCGCGGTCCCGGAGATAGGGGATGGCGCAGACGATGAGCCGCGGTTCCTGATCCGCTCCGTTCAGGACGATGACTTCCCCGGCGGGAGGGCCGGAGGCGTCCCCCACGACATGGACATTGAGGAATTTCAAGAGTTCCCGGGGGGCGTTCAGGAAGGACGGCGAATCGTGATTGCCCGCGATTATCACCACCTGGCGGTGGGCAGCGGCGGCCGTACGGCAGAGAAACTGGTAATACAATTCCTGGGCCCGGTTGCTGGGGGTGCTGTTGTCGAAGATATCGCCGGCGACGAGGAGCACATCGATATCTTTCTCTTCAATAAGACCGGCCAGCCAGTTCAGGAACGCCTCGCCTTCTTCGTATCTTTTCCGGCCGTAGAGGGCGCGGCCAAGATGCCAGTCGGAGGTGTGGAGTATTTTCATGATATTCTCGATATGCGTTACCTTAAGGACGGGCGACGATCTCAATGCGGATGGTTATATGCCTGTCCGGAACGGCAGGGAGCCTCTTTTCCATGCTCACTCTTCCGATCCCTTCGATCCGCTCCAGGAAGGCGGCGATGTTGTGTGGCGGGATGGCGGCATTCATTAACTCTTTCCCCTCGCGATGTTCCCGATCCATAATCCGGGCGTTGACCTGACCGAGGCGATCTTCGATCTTCTTGAGAGCGACGGAAGTATCCTCGACATAAATCGTCACTTTAACGTCGGGGTCGGTTACCTTCACTTTCCGTTTCTGTTCCAGCACAAGGGTCTCAGGCGATTGCCCAGACTCTCGCTTTTCCGCTCTGTCCCGTACTCTGCCCGATGTCGCTGCCCCGGTAGTTGGGATATCCATTTCTCTTGACTGTATAGCAGGGACAGCGGGGCTCGGTCCGGACAAATAATCTTTCCCGGTCGGCGCCTGCACATCGGCATTTCTGTCCGCTTTTCCGCCGCTACCGGGCGGGGGAGGGGCAAACGGACGGCGATTGTCTCCTGGCAAATCCCCGGCGGATTGTTGCGGGGCCGGCTTGACGACGGCGGGGTGTGAGGTGCCCCGGGGGGATTCGTCAGGGACCAGGACTTTCCGGGATTCTGCCATAGGAAGGGGAAGTGGCGCCATCTGCTTCATTGCCGGATCGCCTTTCTGGAAAACGTAAAAACCGAGGACAGCGATGAGAAGTGTAGCCAAGACTTGGACGGGGACTTTGATGTACAGTGGATGAAAGATCCTCCTTAGGAACCCCTGTTTCTGCCCGGCCTCTTCCCTGACCAGGGACATGATCCTATGCTCGAAGAAAAGCGGCGGTTCAACCTCTTCAAGGCCCTTCACAAGTTTCTCCACCTGCTTCAGGTCTGACAATGCCTGTCTGCAACGCGGACAGGTGGCGAGATGCTCCTCGGTGTCTTTTTTCTCTCCCGGAGGGAGGAGACCCTCCATGTAGGCCGAAAGCCGATTTTCAATCTCGTTGCAAGTCATTTCAGTTCACCGAATACCCGTTGCAGGCAGTCTTTCAGGGCGTTTCTGGCCCGGAAGAGCCGCGATTTGACAGTTCCCTCGGGCAGTTTCAGCACAACAACGATATCTTCGTAGGAAAGTTCCTGCATGTCCCGGAGAACGAGGACTTCCCTCTGTTCGTCTTCCAGGCGGCTGATGCATTCCTGGACCTTTGCGTCCCGCTCCTGCTGTTCGATCCGTTCGACAACCGACTCTTCCAATGAACAGAGTCCATTCAGGAGGCCTCTGTCTCCCGACTTCATAGGATCATCGAACGACGCCCCCTCGCGGCGGAGACGGATGGCCTGCTGTGCCAGATGAGTCTTTACACGATTCAGAACGATGCCGCATAGCCAAGTGGAAAATCGGGCGTCCCCCCGGAATTTTCCAATCGCCCGAAAAGCAGCAAGGAATGCATCCTGTACGATGTCGCAAGAATCGTCGTAGTCTCCGATCATCCTGTAGGCGATGTTGATCATTTGCTTCTGCCGCCTCTTGACGAGGACCGCAAATGCTTCGGTGTCGCCCTGCTGGCAGCGTGCGACATAACCGGCGTCATCATCATAACCAACGGCCCGGTTCTGCACATCCCCTGGAACATGTACCTCCGGCAAGGTGTTTCCTCCTGTCATTGCATGCGGAGCGAGGCAAGGCCGAAATCAATGTTACTGCTTAAGACTAACACGTTGCTCCACTCCGCGCAATGGCAGAAAATCTACATCTCCTCTTTCACCCCCTGTCAGGGCAGGGCACGCATAGGAGGCGGGGAGGCGTAGCCGTAATCATTCCAAAAACGGTTGTAGGGCCGACAGGGCGGTTTGGCGCAGTTGACCACACCCAGTCTGCAGAGGGTAGAACGCCATTCGTACTTGACGTAGATGGTCTCCACCGCCCGTTTCTCCGGCTTGAAGGCTACGATCTGCGAGGGAGAATACTCATCCCGGCCATAACCGGTGCCGGCGCTTTCCTGCATCCGTTCGGATCTGTCGGCCCTTTTTTTCATGCTCTCGGCGGTGCCAAGAGCGGGCGCAGCAGCGGGCGATGACGACTTGTCGGCCGCACCTGCCGCCTTGCTCTCATGGCTGCGTGCGTAGCCGGGGGCTGTCTGTGACAGGGGTATCGGTATATGGCGCTGCACTTCCGCATATGTCGCCACGGCAATCACCCCCATGGCGCTTCCGTCACCGAAGGCTGCCGCGTATGAGTCGGGTGCGTCGGTGAAGAAAAAGCGGTTGACGCGATCCCGGGACGTGCGCCAGCCCGAGAATTGTCCCGAACCGTATGGTTCCAGGATGTACATGCGCTCGTTGTTTTTCAGCCAGGACTTCGTACCGCTGATTATGTTGCGGCCATCCACGGCGATCACTAACCCGACCCGGCGGTTTTGACGGTTCTTCACTTCGATTCGGTAGTGGTCACCCTTGACCGCTTCGGCGTAAACCTTGTGCATCCCGTGGTGCATCTTCACGGGGTAGGTCGATAATGTCCGGCCATCATCGGTCACGATGCTCACGTCCACAGCGTTTCCGACGCCTCCTGCCCAGGCATTTGCCGTGCAAACCATAATAGCCAGAGCCAAAATGACGGTTGTAAATGCTTTCATGATCCATTCCTCCTTTGATTTAGTCTTTATGGTTTTAGACAGGGGGAAGCCTGAATAAGTTCCCAAAATTTTTTGCTCGCAAATTTTGCAGCGTCCATGAGGAGATTGATGCCACCTAATTCACAAATCATCAACCTCAGCGGCAATGCTCGCATCAAGTTGAATAAATGATGTTCTTTTCATCCATCATTGTGATAAGTAGGGCATATATGTTGATAGTTGGGTGAGAGCAGCATTTCTATCCCAACTTCGACTAAATAATGCACGGAAGAAGAAAGGTGACGACAATGGCAAAAAAATGGTTTTTGATTACATCCTTTTTTGGAATTATTCTCTTGATGTCGGGATGTGGGGGAGCGAAGAAAATGCAGACACTGCAACTCGTGACGGAAAATTATCCCCCCATCACGTTTATGAAAGACGGGCACGTGACCGGTTTTGCCACGGAAGTCGTTCGGGAGATACTCAAACGCCAGAATCGTCCCGACAAAATCAGGATGATGGCCTGGGATGACGCCTACAATTTGGCCCTGAAAGAAAAGAACGTTGTTCTCTTCAGCACTACCCGTACCGACAAGCGGGAGATGCTCTTTAAATGGGTAGGACCCATCGGCAGTTACCGTGATGTTCTTTACACCAAAAAAGGCTCCGGAATCGTTCTCAACAGCTTGGAAGAGGCTAAAAAGGTTGGGAAAATAGGCGTCGTGGATGGTTGGTTTTCGAAAGAGTTTCTGACCGGCCTCGGCTTCAAGAACCTGAAAAGTTCAAAACTGCCGAAAGATAATGCGAAGAGCCTCGTTGAAGGGAAATTGGACCTCTGTGCCTTCACGGACATGACGGCTCCCGAAATCCTCAAGGATGCTGGTTACAGTATGGATGATATTGTTCCGGCCTATGTCATCAAGACCTATGAGTTTTATATTGCCTTTTCCAAGGAAACGCCCGATGAGACCGTGAATAAATGGCGCCAGAGTTTCGATGAGATGAAGAAGGATGGCAGCTTTGACAAGATTTCCAAAAAATGGCTTCCCGTCGGAGAATCTGCGACAAAATAAGTTATCGCAAATCCGTACCTGTTTGGTCTGAAGATACTCAATGGGGCGCTGAGGTCAACGA
>JALNVY010000149.1 GCA_023231165.1 Syntrophales bacterium
CACTGGACTTAGGATCCAGCCCGCGCAAGCGGATAGGGGTTCAAGTCCCCTCTCTCGCACCAAATGACCTTTCCGCGTCCAATATTAATAGGTGAAGGAGAACAGAACCGGTGAACGAGACAAGCCAGACAGTAAGGATTGAAGAAATAAGCCCTGTCAAGAAGAAGCTATCATTTGAAATTCCTTGGGAAGATACAAAGAAAGTCCTGGACGATGTTTATCGGAAGATCAGCAAGACGGCCAAGGTGAGAGGTTTTCGCCCGGGGAAAATTCCCCGTCCCGTCTTGGAAAAATTCTATAAGGACCATGCCGAAGAAGAAGCAATAACCCAACTGTTCAATCAACATTTCTGGGATGCTTTGAAGGAACATGCCATTGATCCTGTTTCCAGGCCGGAAATAGATCAGCATGGCATTGAGCCGGAAAAGGCCTTTGCCTTTAGCGCCACTGTGGAAATTGAACCGGTCTTCGATCCGGAAGGGTATGTCGGTCTGGAAATTGACCGGGAAGAAGTAGAAGTGACAGATGCCGATATGGAGGCTAAGTTAAAGGAACTACAGGAGATGTACAGCACCATGGAGGAGATCTCTGATGATTCCGAGGTTGATTCGGGAAAGTATGTAGTCATCGATTTTCAGGGTGCCGTTGAGGGTCAGTCGCTGAAGGAACTCAAGGCCGATGATTATCTTCTGGAGATTGGATCACAGACTTTTATCACTGGATTTGAGGACCAGCTTCTGGGCATGAAAAAGGGAAAAACCAGGGAGGTTACCGTTAAATTCCCCGATGATTATCACCATAAGGACATCGCCGGCAAGGACGCGATTTTTACCGTGGCCCTCAAGAATATCAAAGAGAAACAAATACCTGAGATCAATGAGGAATTTGTAAAAAATTTTGAACAGTACAACACCCTGAAGGAATTACGGGATGATCTCTGCAAGGATATTGAATCACAGAAGCAGGAACAGGCCGATGGAAACATGAGTATGGCGATGATGGAGAAGCTTATTGAGAAGAACCCCATCGTGGCCCCTGATTCCCTCGTTGAGAGGCAGATTCACTCGATGATGGCAGATACCAGATGGCGGATGTCCATGCAGGGAATTGATGCGGACAAAGCGGCAAAAATTCTTCCCCAGTATCACGATCTATATAAGAGTGATGCAACCCGGATCGTTCAGACGTTGTTGCTGATGAAAAGGATCGGCGAAAAAGAGAATATCTCCGTGAGCGATGAAGAACTGAATGAACATATAAGAGAGCTTGCCGAGAAACGTGGCCAGAGCTATGAGACCTTCCTGGCAACGCTTGCCAAGGACGACCTGATGGAAAGCATCCGGTCTGAACTGGCCAACAAGAAGGTCATGGATTTTATCAAGGAGAAGGCCACGATAAGCATAGTTAAGAAAGAATCCGTAGCGACACAGGAGGTAAGTTAAATGCCCCTGATTCCAATGGTAGTTGAGCAGGATGGCCGGGGAGAGCGGGCCTTTGACATTTACTCGCGGCTTCTGAAGGATCGCATCATATTCCTGGGAACGGCTGTTGATGATAATGTTGCCAATCTGATCATCGCCCAGATGCTCTATCTGGAGTCGGAAGACCCGGATAAGGAGATCTTCCTATATCTTAACAGCCCCGGCGGTCATGTCAGTTCCGGATTGGCCATTTATGATACCATGCAATATATAAGACCAGCGGTCAGTACCTTCTGTATGGGACAGGCTGCCAGCATGGGAGCACTGTTACTGGCGGCAGGGGCCAAAGGAAAACGCTATGCCTTACCCCATGCGCGTATACTGATCCATCAGCCCCTCGGAGGATTCCAGGGACAGGCCACGGACATTGCTATTCAGGCCCGGGAGATCCTGAGATTGAAAGATGAACTGAACCAGATATTGGCAAAAATGACAAATCAGCCGCTGGAAAAAATTCAGGCGGATACGGAGCGGGACTATTTCATGGACGGTCAGCAGGCGAAAGATTATGGGATTATCGATGTTATCATCGATAAACGGCAATGATACGGAGATCAAGAGGTTATAAATAAATGGTCAGAAAAGGAAGAGAAGCGCAGGGAGGGGGACAGGGGCTCCTGTATTGTTCTTTCTGCGGCAAGAACCAGAACGAAGTACGAAAGCTCGTTGCCGGTCCCACTGCCTATATATGCGACGAATGTATTGAACTATGCCGATCCATTGTCCACGAGGATAATGATACGACGGCAGCGGTGGAAAAGACCAAGGGAACTCCTAAACCGAAGGAGATCAAGAAATTCCTGGACTCCTACGTGATTGGTCAGGAGAAGACCAAAAAAGTCCTATCCGTAGCGGTTTACAATCATTACAAACGCCTGTTCCGTCCGGCAGATATGGATGGTGTGGAAATTCAGAAGAGTAATGTCCTTCTCATCGGTCCCACCGGCTCGGGGAAGACGCTGTTAGCGAAAACATTGGCGAAAATGCTCAATGTCCCCTTTACCATTGCCGATGCAACGACCCTTACGGAGGCTGGTTATGTGGGAGAGGATGTAGAAAACATAATCCTGGCGCTTCTCCAGAACGCCGATTATGATGTGGAACGGGCCTCGAAAGGGATTGTTTATATTGATGAGATTGATAAAATCGCCAAAAAGTCAGGAAATCCATCGATTACACGGGATGTATCCGGCGAGGGGGTACAACAGGCCCTCCTGAAAATCATCGAGGGTACCTTGGCGAACATTCCGCCCAAGGGGGGCAGAAAGCATCCCCAGCAGGAATTTATCCAGGTGGATACAACTAATATCCTCTTTATCTGCGGTGGGGCCTTCAATGTCCTCGAGGATATTATCGCCAAAAGGGTTGGTTTCAGTAATATGGGCTTCGGGGCGGAAATACGAAGCAAACAGGAAAAGAAGGTCGGAGAATTACTGACGGAAGTGCAACCGGAAGATTTATTGAAATTTGGCCTGATACCCGAATTTATCGGTCGACTTCCCGTAATCGCCACTCTTAATGAACTTGATGAAAACGATATGGTGCGCATCCTCAGCGAACCACGGGATTCAATCATCAAGCAGTACAAAAAACTTTTCGAGCTTGAGAATGTCAAGCTTAAATTTACAGATGGCGCCCTGAGGGCGGTTGCGAAGCTTGCTACGGAAAGAAAAACAGGAGCGAGGGGTCTACGCTCGATCCTGGAAAATACGATGCTGGAAATCATGTATGAACTTCCCTCCCGCCGTGACATGCGCGAATGTGTCATCAGTGAGGACGTCGTTATGAACAGGGAAAATCCCATTTTGATATTTGAATCGGCCTCGGAAACTGCTTAATATCTATATTACTTCAAGGAAAAGATAAATATATATGTTTGATTTTATTAAAGATAATAAGAAAGATGAAATCACGGACATGCCCTTGCTGCCCTTGCGGGATGTGGTCGTGTTCCCCCACATGATCGTTCCCCTGTTTGTGGGAAGGGACAAATCGATTGCTGCCCTTGAGTCGGCCATGAAATATGAGAAGAGTATCTTCATGGTGGCCCAGAAAAGTGCCCAGAAGGATGAACCGTCCGAAAACGATATATATCGAATTGGGACCATAGGCATCATCATCCAGCTTCTCCGGCTTCCCGACGGGACAGTGAAGGTCCTCGTAGAGGGAAAGAAGAGAGGAATTATCAAGGAATACATCTCTATGGAAGATTTTTTCACCGTTAAGGTCGAGGAGATCGAAGAGGGGGAGGAAGGGGATCGAGTTAAGGCCGAGGCGCTTATCAGAAGCCTCAATGAGGCCTTTGAATCCTACGTCAAGCTGAGTAAGAAGGTTCATGTGGAAATGGTCAACACGATTTCCTCCATCGAAAGCCCGTCCAAGCTGGCAGATGTCATCGTATCTCATGTGAACGTTAAACTCGAAGAAAAACAGCGGATTCTTGAGATAATCAGTGTTCCAGAGCGATTGGAAGCCGTCTATGAAATGCTCTTGGGAGAGATTGAAATCCTCCAGGTTGAGGAGAAAATCAAGCGCCGCGTCAAGAAACAGATGGAAAAGACACAGAAGGATTACTATCTTAACGAGCAGATGCGGGCTATCCAGAAGGAGATGGGGGAAAAAGACGATTTAAAAAGTGAAATTGCCGATCTGGAAAAGAGATTAAAACAGAAGAAACTCTCCGAAGAGGCCCAGAAAAAGGTTAAGGCGGAGATCAAGAAGATGCATATGATGGCCCCCATGTCGGCGGAGGCCACGGTGGTTAGAAACTATATTGACTGGCTCCTCGATTTACCCTGGTACGAAAAGACGGAGAACAAGCATACCCTCAAGGAGTCCGAGGCGATACTCGAAGAGGATCACTTTGGACTGAAACAGGTCAAGGAAAGGATCATTGAATATCTGGCTGTCCAGAGCCTGGTCAAGAAAAATAAAGGCTCGATTCTCTGTCTTGTTGGTCCGCCGGGGGTAGGGAAAACCTCCGTCGCTAAATCTGTTGCCCGGGCCACGAACAGGAAATTTGTTCGTTTCTCTCTGGGCGGCGTTCGGGATGAGGCGGAGATCCGGGGGCACAGAAGAACCTATATCGGCGCTTTGCCCGGGAAAATTGTTCAGTTGATGAAAAAGGCCGGATCGAATAACCCCGTCTTTTGTCTTGATGAGGTAGACAAGCTGAGTTCTGACTTCCGAGGCGATCCCTCGTCGGCCCTTCTGGAGGTTCTCGATCCCGAGCAGAATAATGCCTTTAATGACAATTATTTAGAGGTTGATTACGATTTGTCGGACGTTATGTTCATTACGACGGCCAATATCCTGCAGACTATTCCGGCGCCCCTGCAGGACCGGATGGAAGTCATCCGTATTGCCGGCTATACGGAACCGGAAAAGCTCAATATCGCCAAGAAGTTCCTCGTTGCGAAGGAGATGGAGGCCAACGGCCTTACGGAAAAGAATGTTGCTTTTTCCGATGGAGCAATCCTCACCATTATCAGGCAGTATACCCGGGAAGCAGGGGTGCGGAATATAGAGAGGGAGATTGCCTCGATCTGCAGGAAAATAGCCCGCAAGATCGTTTCGGAAGGTATTCAGGACCAGATCAAGGTAAGCTCAAAGGCGGTGCCTAAATATCTGGGGGTGCCAAAGTTCCGCCACGGTGAAACAGAGGGTAAAGATCAGATCGGATTGTCAACGGGACTGGCGTGGACGGAGGTAGGCGGCGAACTCCTGGTGATTGAAGCGACCATCATGAAGGGAACGGGAAAGATGGTCATGACGGGAAAGCTTGGCGATGTCATGCAGGAATCCGTGCAGGCGGCCCTGACCTATGTTCGTTCCCGAGCGGATGAGTTCGGCTTGCCGGAGCATTATTATAAAGAGACTGATGTTCATGTCCATGTACCGGAAGGGGCCATACCCAAAGATGGGCCATCGGCAGGGATAGCCATGGTTACCGCCATTGCTTCTGCATACATGAAGAAAAAGGTGCGGGGTGATTTGGCCATGACTGGGGAGATAACCCTCCGGGGAAGGATATTGCCAATCGGCGGGTTAAAGGAAAAACTGCTCGCGGCTCACCGGGGGAATATCAAAACAGTAATTATTCCCAAGGACAACGAAAAGGATCTTGCCGAGGTCCCGGCAAATGTCATCAAGGCCCTGAAGATTATTCCTGCGGAACACATGGATGAGGTTCTGGCGGTGGCGTTTGTCCTGGAAGACAAGATCGAGAAAGAAATAGTTGCGGCGGAGAAACAGAAAGATGAAACTTCATCTATGCCGCCCATAAGCACTGTCCGGGCGCCCATGAATGCTTGAAATCGAGTTCTTTTTTGCTTGACAAGCCTGCTCATTGCTGATAGCTTGCACACCTTGCTTATGGCGACAGTAAGGGCGGGTAGCTCAGCTGGGAGAGCGCCACGCTTACACCGTGGATGTCACAGGTTCGAGCCCTGTTCCGCCTACCATATAGAAAACGGATGAAACCTTCGGCTGCGGCTCCAAAAAGCCAAGCTCGGCAGCGGAGACCGGGTTTCCATTGGTGTGAAGGGTCGCTTTGGGAAGAAAAAAACGGGGTCGTAGTTAAGTTGGTTATAACGCCGGCCTGTCACGCCGGAGGGCGAGGGTTCGAGTCCCTTCGGCCCCGCCAAATACTTCAGGGGTTGGCCGATAC
>JALNVY010000150.1 GCA_023231165.1 Syntrophales bacterium
ATCTTCTTTGGTTTCCGTGATGGCCTCCACGGGCAAAAGTTTTTCCCCTGCGGGACGATTATTCGATGAACGGCGAAGTCTGTCGAGGGCCGTATTGGTAGCAATTCGATAGATCCAGGTGGATAAACCGGATTCGCCTCGAAAGGTTTCCAATGCCTGGCCGATTTTTACAAACACCTCCTGGGTCAGATCTTCCGCTTCGTTTTCTCCGACCATCCGCGTCAAATAGCGGCAGATCTTACCTTGAAACTCGTCATAAACTTGCTGAAATCTTATTTCCCCGTTCTTCATCTCAATCCCCAATCTTGTGTTTCTATTGTATCACTCAATCGCTATGAACAACAGCAGGAAGCTGCTTGGCTATTGCATGATTGCTGAGGGGGATCATTACCCAGAAGTTTCAGGGCAAGTTTGTCCATACTGGCGGTTGCTCCCCCCCTGACGGCTTTGGCGACTTCCACCGCCTCCATGATCTCGCTGCGGTCAATGCCCAATTCCAGCGCCCTGCCGACATGATATTCCAAGCAGGGGTGGCAATTTGCCCCTACGGATGCTCCCACGGCAATTAATTTTTTTGTTCGATCATCCATATTCATTCTCCCTGTTTTCCCTTAAATTTTTCCATATCTGCCTTCAGTTTCCCGATCTCGTTTTTCATTTCCTCAAGATCACGGGTGCCGATACCACCGAAGCAGCAAAAACGTCTGTTGCCCATTCTCGACCTGAAAAAAACACACATCGTTATGCACAGGGCAATACCGACAAGCGGCACGACCCACCACCATGCCCACACGGGCCACGCTCCTCCACACCATCCGCACATAACTTTTCTTCTCCTTGTTCTGTCCTATATTAGTCTTTCATGGATTCATAATAATATCATACAACTTCAATTATTAGAGGAGTGGCGTTGGCTATATTATCTGAAACCGGGCACCTGCTTTCCAATTCTTTTACGAAAGTTGCCTTCTCTTCCCTTGACATATCTGAATCAATATTCAATGTGACTTTTACACCTGTGAGCCCGGCTCTGCCTTCCTTGCTTTTACCGTATATTATAGCTGGATCAAGTGAACCTTCAATCTCAATGCCCATGCCACTTAAATTGATATTCTTCTGGCCTGCCATGATTCTTGCTGTTGTGCCAATGCAACCGGCAAGAGATGAAAATAAATACTCCATGGGACTTGGTCCCGCATCGGTGCCGCCAAATATCTCCGGCTGGTCAACATAAATAGTACGGTCACCTGTTTTTACTTCAACTTTAAATTTTTCATCTAACCTTGCCTCAATACTTACTGTCTTAACTTTTGCCATTGGATTTCCTCCTGAAATTATTATTTAAAACACTGGGCAAAAGGGGACATCATTCCCATTTTGTCACCGCAGAACGACCGCATCTTTTCCATCATTGCCTGCTTATCCTCTTTGGGCATATCCTTCATGTTGCCGCACGGACACGTCGCAACCATCTGCTCACAACAGGCCTTCATCTTCTTCTTATCCTCCTCCGACATGCCGTTAAAGAATCCCTGCATCATTGAACCAAACATCTTTTCCATTTCCTTCCTCCTTATGATTAAATAAATTACCAACTTATTTGTCTCAAAACGCTCTATAAACTCGCCTTTTCCATAAACCGTCTATTCTGAACACCCGCCACATCCGCATGCGGCAGCGGGTTCTTCGGCTGCTTTCCCTTGCTTCAAATCGGCAAGGACTTTATCGGCAACCTGGCGGGCAACACGTTTCCGATCTTCTTCGGGGATGTCGTCAATATCGAAGATATCCGTGTATTTCTTGTATACCGACAGGGCGTCGAATTGGGCTATTTTATCCTCATTGGTGAGATTTTTAAGAATCCTGCCGTGGCAATGGAGAAAACACCCGTCTATCACCACGACCTTCGGTGCTTCCTTCATCCATCCGGCAATGGCAGATGTGGGAACCGTAAACATCTCCCCGTGGCAACTGCGGCGGTAGGGTTCTTCCTTCGCCACCAGATGGGCGGCAAGACGGGCGATTTCCCCACGGATGCAGGCGCCCTCGCAGGAAATCACGGGGATCTTCCTCTCGTTCTTGTTCTGGTTACCCACACGTTCCCCAATAGGACAGAAACCCTTTGGTTCGTCGACAACGATTGAAATTTTTGCCTTTGATTTCGTCATAATTATCTCCTTCACCGATCAATTTTACATTTTTTCTGTGGAATCTCAGCAACAATCATCTCGCTGCCTCGTGGATAATCCCAAAAGGGTATAGGTCGGACAGAATCCGAGGCGCCGAGAGAAGTAAGGGAACACTTAAAATCATGAAGATTACCCCCAACGTTCCTTTGGCGATGGTCAGCCCGGCGACGATCAAGCCCGTTCCCGTTAGAAACCGGATGATGCGATCCATAATCCCGACATTTTTGCTCATTTTCACGGTTTTTCCTCCTTCTTCGCTTTTATTAACCGTAGACGAGAGGAGCGGGAGAAAAGATACATCCAAAGAAAGAATCATTTGATTATCATTTTTTGGTGAATGATATTTTGACCTCGTAGCATTCACCTGCGGGCATAACCTGGACGGGAAACGGCGCCTTCCTGGCAACCTTGAGAATAGCTTTATTGTCAGCAAGGACATAGGACAAGAAGCCTTCGATCCCTTCTTGTTCTTGAGCGATACTGATCAGCATGTGAAGCATGAAGGTAGCGATCCCTTTACCTTTGTAATTTTCGTCTACAATGAAGGCTGCATCGGCATAAGGTTTGTCTTTGTATATCTCGTAGCGGGCCTCAGCTATAATCTGCTCCACATCCCCCGCTTCGATGACACCAACAATGGACATGGTAGTCCTGTAATCCACATTCACATATTCCTGCATCTTCCCATGGGGCATGGTTTTTACAGGATTGAAGTAGCGATCGTAGACTGACCGGTCGGAAGCACGGTAGAAGAGATGCCTCATCACATCTTCATCGGAGGATTTGATTGGCCGAAAGCGCACCGTCAGGCCTCCCCTGAAAGTATGCGTAGCAACAATATTTTTCGGGTAACGGTGTCCTGCTTCAGAGAAATAAATCTGGTCCGTATAGAGAATCTTCGCTTCCTTTGCCATTCGCACCAGAACAGCACGATCGTCGGGATGGGCGATGTCGATTAAAGACAAAGCCCTCTCTCGAATAGTTTTACCCTTAATATAGGCAACACCGTATTCCGTTGCCACGGTGCTCTGGGAGTCCCGGTTTGAAAAATGGTTGGGGTAGTCTGCAACTGAAAAGCAGATGTTGGATTCCCCTCTCCGGTTACGACTGGGGAGGGCAAATATTGTCTGTCCACCGTGGGATAGCGCCGCGCCTGCGATGAGCTCCCGGACGGCGCCAAGACCCGCAATGCCTCCGGTGAGATCGACTTTGCGTGCAGGTAGGATGGCAATATAATTATTGTTTTGGCCAATGTTCTTGAAATCCATGACCATATCAATAGGATGGAACTCCACAAGAGGATTGCGGTCCAACCACTGCATGAGTTCAGAAGTTCCTAAAGCGTATGAGGTAAGAGATACCCCCGGGTAGAAATGCTTAAGGTGATTCGTGACGGCGCCAATTTTAACAAGGTCCATGAGGGCGTCGGTGAAAAAAGGGGTGTGGACACCAAGATTCTGCTTTTGGCTAAGTCGTGGTCCAAGCGCTTCGAAGAGAGGACCCAAAGAAAAAGAAATGCAACTGCCGTCCTCAACGATAGAGGCAATATTGGCGGCTATCTTCCGGTAAATATCGTGAATGGCCCAGCGGTTGATATAGGGCAGTGCGTCCATTGATTGGATGAAGTAGTCGAATTTATTGACGTGGACCAGCGCATGACCAAGGGTACGGGGCGCCTGATTATTGATTTCGCCGACTCTCAGGGAAGCCTGCTCCATAGCGTCCATGGCTACGTCCACACTTGTTCCGAGACTGGCATATCCGGTTTCAGAAGGTGGTGTAATCTGGACGAAGGCAGCATCTATGTGAATGGCCCCGGATTTGAATAGTGCGGGAATAAGGGAAAAGCGGCTGGGGATAAAATCCACGCGCCCTGCGATGATGGCACTGTCGGCCACGCATCCCGAGTGAAAGGTCTTCACCCGGTATTTATCCGCATAGCGATCACTGCTGGACATAGTATCCCCAAGACCCATGAGTTGAATGATCTCCAGATCTTGAAGGTTACTCCCGGTGGCAGTTTGGAGATGCCTGATGAGAGTTCGAGGTTCAGCCATCCCCGTTCCGACAAAGATGCTCATCCCCGGTTTAATGGCTGCGAGCACTTTCTGGGGAGAAATAATACGATTTTTCCAGTTTAAAACCATTTCCTCAGACATGGATCGAATCTCGTTTTCTCTCGTCGGCAATTAATGATGCGTCAACGCACAACTCCCGCGAGAATCCACAGCCCCCAGGCAACGAGCGTCAAGCCGGCCGTCCGGCTGAGCCACTTATTATCCGTGATCTTCTCCAGAAGCATGAAAGCGGTGAGCGCCGCCATCCAAATCATATTCATGACACCCAGCACAAAGGAGAGAACCATGAGGAGCCAGCAGCAGCCCACACAGAACAGACCCGCCTTCAGACCCATGATCAGGGCGCCGCGTCGCCCTTCCCGCCATTCCGTCATCAGGAAGCCAAGGGGTGAACGGCACTTGGACATGCATGCATCCCGGAAGGCCGTCCATTGGAAGATCCCGGCAGCAAGGAGCAGCGAGCCGCCCAAGAAGGGGCTGGTAATAACCATGTGGTGGGTGAGCAAAGCTAAGAGATGCAGTCCCCACTGGGCCAATGTGGCCAAGCCGCTATACGCCGTCCAGACGGCAAGGTATCCCAGAACGAATAGCCAGACCGGGATGAGGGGACTCTCTCCCTTGTTCCGCTGCCTGTTGACGGTCGCAAACATCATGATCATTGGTGTGGCAGCGGGAAGCATCATGGCCGCCATCATGATGGTCCACATGATAAACAGGTGTATGATATCCTTTGTCCCCCAGTGCATGAGGCAGGGCTTGGCAATATTCGTTCCCGTCATGGTCATCGCCATATTAATCATGTATGCCCAGGCGAAAATTGTTATGACGGCAAGGCCTGAAAAAACTATGAGTCGGTCCTTTTCGGACGGATTCTCAATTTCCGTAGTTTTCATCTTTGTCACTGCACTATCCATGAAAATTTGGAGTACAGGGCGTGGGTCCCTTTCATGGAAAAGATGTGTCCACTATCACCGCAGCGGGTCTCTCCTGATGCAATGACCTGATGCGAAGAGTGAATCAGGTTGTACATGTTACTGATTGCAACCTCTTTGTCTCGGTCCTGACCCTTGATATTTTCAATAGTCGTGTCGAAGATGCCGTCGACCCACATACGCTTCTTTCGTCCCTGATCCTCGAAACGGATGGGCAGATAGCGGGTAGAATGGCGTTTTTCGACGAACCGGCTGAGGACGACCCAGGGTCCTCCTTCCTGCCCCATCAAAATACGTTCGATCGCCTGGCGCTGTGTCTGATTCGCGCGCTCGTCGATGTAAAGGGTCTCGATCCAACCGAATGAGGACATTTGCTGGGGAGTGTCGTAAAGAATTATTACGTTAAGATCGTTAAGGGCAATACCATCGAATTCGCCCTCGTCGAAATGAATCGACCAATGACCGAAACAGCGCTCGTTGCTGCAGAGCTGTTTGAAGGATATGTGCCCCTGGCAGACGATCTGGCAGTTGCAATTCTCAAAAAGGAGCCCCTTGGCCCACCATTTCTTCGTTATTTGTGCTGTCTCTGTCATCTTCTTCATCTCCTTTCCCGATGCCCCATCCCCCTTTGTTGGCAAAAGGGGGGATGGGGGATATGGACGAACGGTTGGCGTTGACGCACTGCCTTCGAGAGCTTGATCACTCCACCTACATCAGGCAGTATATGTTTTGCGTTTCCGTCTTTTCTTTCAGCGCCTGGATGGGAAGCCCGTTATTCAGCGCCGTCTGGTAAACATCAATCCCGCACGATTCCATGGAAGGCCGCGTCTTGTTCCCGAAATTACAAGAGATTCCTTTTAGTTTTGCGCATTCCTTGCATAAACTACAGGGACCGGCGATATAGACAAAGGCTTTGTAATGCCCTTCTTTGAAAATCTCCCCTTCCAGTTC
>JALNVY010000151.1 GCA_023231165.1 Syntrophales bacterium
GGTCGGATAGAAATACGGTGCGCGCAGTTTTAAGTGGAGAGTAACAAAATCATGCACCCTTGCTGCTTGTTCTTGGCCAGGCCGATGAGAACTTTGGGGTCCGCCTGGAGTTCGGCCAGGGGGACGGAATAGAGTTGGCTGGGTGTGTAGGTTTCAGTGGTTGCCATAAGGTACTCCTTTCTTCTCCTCGAAAAGAATAATACGTTATGGAACTAAACTATTAGGTATCCGAGCCCAATACACTGATTATTCTTACAGTCAAGAAGAAAGTACGGCACCTCGATTATTTCCTTGCATAAGCCGGAATGGCAGGTTAAATTCCTCACATATCCTTAACGTAGTTATGAACGAGGAGGTGAAAATTATGGACGTGAAGGTTAACAAAGGAATGGTGTCGTTGGTGCAGGGGGATATTACCCGGGAAGAGACGGATGTCATCGTCAACGCCGCCAATTCCCGCCTGGCCGGCGGGGCGGGGGTGGATGGGGCCATCCATCAGGCCGGAGGGCCGTCCATCATGGAGGAATGCCGGAAGATCGGCGGTTGTCCCACCGGTCAGGCGGTCATCACCTCCGGGGGGGCACTGAAGGCAAAGTATGTCATCCATACCGTGGGACCGGTTTACCGGGGAGGAGCGGCAGGAGAGGCAGAACTGTTGCGGAGCGCCTATCTGGAGAGCCTGAAGCTCGCATCCGCCAGAAAACTAAAGAGCATCGCCTTTCCAGCCATCAGCACGGGGGTCTATAGCTACCCCTTGACCGAGGCCGCCCATATTGCCCTGAAGACGGCGGTGGATTACCTGGGGGCGCACGAAGACATCGAACTGATCCGTTTCGTCCTCTTCGGCCGCGAGACCTATGATGCCTTTGTAAAGGAAATAAAAAAGATCCTGTGATCAGCGCTCCGTTTTTTTGGTCACGTCCCGCTTGATCGTATTGACGGTATCCTCCAGGACGGGAAAAACGTTTTCCCGGAGATCCCCGGCGACGGCGACATACATGACGTCGTCCCCGACGAGGAGCGTCCCCTCCCTGACCTCGGCGAGGACTTCGATAATGCCGGGGCGGCTTTTCATCTCGGCGAGAATCTCGTGCAGGCGGGGGCGGTCGGCCTTCACCGTCAGCTCCGCAACAGGCTTTCCATCCCGGGAAGTCCCCCGGACAACGCCGTTATGGCAGAGGATCATCCCCACCTCACGATACCGGGGGTGTCGTTTGACTTGTGCTACTAAATCGGCTAAAGACATATCGGCTCCTTAAGAAATATTGAGGCAGTCAAGATTTGAAGGTCATGCTACCGTGAACGAACAAAATACGCAACCCCGTCCTGAAAACGGGAGGTAAGTTAAAAGGTATGCCGCCGCGCCGCCGCCCCCAATTCAAACCTTTACCCATTGCTGATATTCTTCAAAAGATCATGAAAAAGCAGGGTATTCCTGTTGCCGGTGCAAATACATCCCTGCGCCGGGTCTGGAGTGAAGCCGTAGGTCCCCAGATTGCCGCCCAGACCCTGCCGGAGCAAATCAGGAGAGGCGTCCTTTCCGTCAAGGTGGCCTCTTCGGTCTGGATGCACCAGCTTCAGTTCCTCAAAAAAGACATCATTCAGAAATTCAACTGCCTCTATGGGGAAGGAACCGTCCAGACACTGCATTTTTCCATCGGCGAGGTACCGGCAAACCACGCCGGGAACGATCCGGTGGTTCCTTTATCCACGTGGATATCTTTCCTCAAGGCCCGGGATGAACGCCTCATGGCGGAAAGCCTCGCTGCTGTCAGCGATCCCGAGCTGAAGGAAATCCTTCAGCGGGTAATGATCAGGGAAATTAGCCGGCGCCGGTTTCTGCAGCGACGCAAAGGTCGGTGAAAATTTCCTGCATCGCCGGGGTATAGACACCGTTCTCCTCATAGATAAAAAGGGGTGGCAAAACCGTCAATTCCTCCCCGCCCGCGACGATGCCCTCCACTAAAACAAATTCCCCTTCCGTCTCCGCGCGGGAATGGACGATCCGCAAGCGCTTCGGCTCTACCTGGAAATGTCTCATCTGGGAAATCAGCTCTGCCAGACGGCGGGCCGGATAGATCAGAAAAATACGCCCGGAAGCTCGCACGGCGTGGGCGGCGGCTTTGATGAAATCCCCGACGGCGCCATGAATCTCGTGCCTTGCCTGGGCCTTCTCGGGGAGGGGATTGATCTTTCCCGATTGCAGCTTTCGGTAGGGGGGGTTAAAGGTTACGGCGTCAAAGGAGCGGGGAGCGATGTATTGTTCGATGGACCGGATATCGCCCTCGATAATCCCGATCTGATCGGACAGTCCGTTGAGCGCCAATGTTCGTCCGGCCATATCGGCAAGCTCGGGCTGGATTTCGATTCCCGCAACCCGGGAGCATCTCCAGCGATGGTACAGGAGCAGGGGTATCACGGCGCTTCCCGTTCCCAGATCCAGGAGGGCATCCCCTTTCTTCATGCGGACAAAATGGGCTAAAAGCAAGGCATCCAGGGAAAAGCGATACCCCGTTTTTTTCTGGATGATCCGGAAGCGGCCATCCAGGATGTCATCCGCCGTTTCCCCATTCCGGATGACGCCGTCAGCGTCGATGCTAACTTTCCCTTTCACCCTTTTAGATAAGATGGACGAAAAGGCCGCTCCGGAGCTTGGGCTCGAACCACGTTGACTTGGGGGGCATGACCAGGCCGGCGTTGGCCACGTCCATAAGCTCAGGGAGCGTCGTGGGACAAAGGGAGAAGGCAACGGTGAAGCGGCCCGAATCGACGAGACGTTCCAGTTCCTCCATACCCCGGATGCCGCCGATAAAATCAATGCGTTTGTCCGTACGGGGATCGGCAATATCGAGCAGGGGTCCCAGCAGGTATTCCTGGAGGATCGAGACATCGAGGGAGCGCACCGGATCTTTTGCCGCCAGCTCCCCTTTAAAGGTGAGGCGCCGCCACTTTCCTTCAAGATACATTCCGAAATCATGCATTCTCTTTGGCGAGCGGTCCGCGAAGCCTTCGGTAATCTCGAAATCTTGGGAAATTCGGGTCAGAAAATCCCGAGGTTGCAGCCCATTCAGGTCTTTGACCACCCGGTTGTAGTCCATGATCCGGAGCTGGTCGTGGGGGAAAAGAACGGCCAAAAAGGTTTCATAATCCTTGGCTTCGGAAGGATCGGGGTCCTTTTCCCGCCGCATGCGGGCGACGGAGGCCGCCGCCGCGGCCCGGTGGTGGCCGTCGGCGATGTACAGCGTCTGAACCTTGGCAAAGGCCGCGGTTAATTGCCCAATGGTATCCCCATCGGACACGACCCAGGCCTCATGGGTGACGCCGTCGGAGGCTACAAAGGCGTATTCCGAAGGGGACCGGATGATCCCGGCGACGATGTCGTCGATAAGTTTACTCTTTCTGTACGTTATAAAAACGGGCCCCGTTTGGGCATTGACCGTATCCACATGGTTGATCCGCTCGAGTTCCTTGTCCGCCCGGGTGTGTTCGTGCTTTTTAATCAGTCCCGTCTCGTATTCCCGGACACTGGCCCCCGTGACGATGCCATACTGGCGATGCCCTCCCATCTGCTGGGAATAGATGTAGAAACATGGCCCCGGGTCCTGAAAAAGGATCTTCTCATCCCTGAGTTTCAGAAGGTTCTTCTTCGCGGTCTGGAAGATGACTTGTTCTTCAACATGAGGAGACTCCGGCAGGTCGAGCTCCGATTTTTCCACGTGAAGAAAACTCAAGGGGTTATCGCCGGCCAGCGCCCTGGCCTCCTCCACATTGACGACATCATAGGGAGGCGCAGCGACTGCCTGCGCGTGTTGCCGGTAAGGCCGGAGGGCCCGGAAGGGGGTGATGCGTGCCATGAATAAAGCCTTTCAATTGAGATATGGCGGCTTTCTATCACAGTCCCATCCTGAAATCAACGGGAAGGAAATCGTCGCTTGTGTAAAGGGGAATCTTCGCTGGACACGGACGGACCGGTTGTCATACAGTAAGAGCATATTACTACTTCGGCAACAGGACATGTCCAGCAAGTCCGGGATGACAATAGAAAACTGAAGCAAGTAATTCTATTGCCGGAGTAATATTCAGATGCCGAGGAGGATGCTTATGACGCCGACAAGGGTTTTTATTCATGGGCTGGAAAGCACCAGCCAGGGTACGAAAGGAATATATTTTCGGGAACATTATCCTGAAATGATCATCGAGGATTATACTGGGCCTTTAGAGGCGCGGATGGAAAAGCTGGAGGCCGTCCTGGCGGGGAAAGACAAGCTGATTCTTGTCGGCTCCAGTTACGGTGGGTTGATGGCGGCTATCTACGCCTGTCTCCATCCGGAAAAGGTCCGCCGTCTCATCCTCCTTGCCCCGGCGATCAATCTTGAAGAATTTGAATCATATGCAGGGCAGACCTTGACCACGCCCGTCCATCTCTATCACGGCCGCCAGGATGATGTGGTACCTCCCGGCGAAGTTCGACCGGTTGCCGAGGGGACGTTTCCCAACCTGACCTACCACCTCGTGGAAGACGATCATTCCCTCCATGGGACCTTTCCGGGGATGCCTTGGGAGGAACTGCTCAAGGAGTGAGGCACCAGGTCACGGCGATTAATCTTGACGGCTTACGGGTTCATTAATCTTGGGGCGAACATATTTTGGCGAGTGGCGACAACAATGTTGACAACATCCTATTGACAAACAGGTCTGCCCATAATATCATGGGACCCGTATTTTAGCAGTCTCACCCCCCGATCTTTAACAGGCAACAGTCCTAATTAGTGTTCTTGTAATTAAAGAGGTGCTTCAGATGGAAGAAAGTAAATCGAAAAAAAGCGATATGGATGCCATGATGCAGGACTGGATGAAGACTTCCACGGATTTCTGGACCTCCATGCTCAAGGCCGGCCCCGCATCGGCGCCAGACTTTGTTCCCCCCGATCATGAGGGCAAGAAAAGTCGTTATGCCGAATCCATGGAAGCAACGCTGAAGCGTATGCAGTCCGCCTCGTCCGCCCTCAACGATCCCCAGATGGCCGATGCTGTTCTCAAGGTTCTCAACACCTTGCCGGAATTTTTCATGAAAATATCCAAAGCGGGTTGGGAAGCATCGGCGCGTATTCAGGAAAAGGTCGCGGAGAAAGCCGGGAAGATCGGCCAGAAAACCGATGCCTACCAGTTCGAAAACCTGGATCAGGGTATCTTCAAGGTCTGGCGGGAAATTTATGAGGAGGAATTCAGTCAATATTTCAAGATCCCTCAGTTAGGATTGACCCGCTATTACCAGGAAAGATTAAATCATCTGCTGGACCAGTCCAACATCCTCAAACCCACCCTTTCCGAATTCCTTTATCTCCTCTACCTGCCCATGGAAAAATCAATGAAGGTCTTCCAGGATAAGATAGAGGACCTTTCCAAGGAGGGAAATGCCCCCGACAAGGCAAAAGACTATTATAACCTCTGGATCAAGATTCTCGAAGGGCATTACATGAACCTGTTCAAATCACCCGAATATCTTGCTGCCATGGAAGAGCTGATCAACCAGATGGAAATCTATGTAGGGGCTAAAAATGATGTACTTCAGGACATACTCCAGAGTCTTCCGATTCCTACTAACAAGGATATGGATAATATCTACAAGGACCTTTACCTGATGAAAAAGAGGATAAAGGCGCTGGAAAAAAAACTCGCCCAAAAAGATAAATCACAGGCAGCAGAATAATCTTAACTGGTTAAAAAAGAGGTGGATATTATGGATCAACCGAAGATTTCCCTGGACCTGATTTTAGCCAATATCGCCGCGGAAGCCGAGAAAGCTCAGGATACGGCGACCAAGGCCTCCGAGGTGCTCCTCGGCCCCCTTGAGACCGCTATGGCCACGACGCCCTACGATGTGGTCTATGAAGAGGACCGGGTAAAACTGAAACATTACCGAACTCCCGGCGATGTAACCCTGAAAACTCCCCTCCTGGTGACCTACGCCCTCATCAACCGGGAAACGATGCTGGATCTGCAGCCGGACCGGAGCGTCGTCCAGACCTTTCTCAATGGCGGCATCGATCTCTATATGATTGACTGGGGCTACCCGACCAGACAGGATCGTTTTGTCACTATTGACGACCATGTCAACGGGTACATGGACAA
>JALNVY010000152.1 GCA_023231165.1 Syntrophales bacterium
ATCAGCAGGATTCAGTATCCGCCGAATGTGCGCATTATTCGCGTTCCCTGCACGGGAAGGATCAACCCTTTTTACATCGTGAAAGCCCTGCAGACGGGAGCCGACGGCGTTCTGGTTTCCGGTTGACACCCCGGTGAATGCCACTATATCTCGGGAAATCTGGTGGCGCGCCGCAAGTTTGCGACGTTGAAAAGATTCCTGGACTACATCGGCTTGGAAGGAGACCGGACGATCTTTACCTGGATTTCCGCCTCGGAGGGAGAGCGTTTTGCCAATGTTATCAAGGGGGTGACCGCCAAGGTCCGGGCTTTGGGGCCGGCGACGAAACTTGTGAAGAAGTTGTAAGGACAAGACCAGGGGCAGGTTTTACATCTGTTCCCAATAATATTTTGAGGATTCATATAAAGTGGAAAACATCGACAAAAAGCTAAGGGAAGAGGCAAAAAGGCTCCTGGAAGAAAAGAAAGTGGACGTCCTGATCGGTTATGAGACAGGTACGCTCCCCCTGACGGCGACGCCCTGCTTCATCACGAATCCGGAGGATGCGGAAAAGCTCGTATGGAACGCCTTTTGTACCCAGAATCTGGCCAAGTTTGTCCATGACCTGATCTCCCAGCACCGGGAGTCCCAGAAGCGGGTCAAGCCGGAAGACCGTAAGAAAAAAGTCGTCGGTGTAGTGGCGAGGGGCTGCACGACCAGGTCTATTGTCCTGCATCTTCAGGAGCGCCAGTATGCCCGGGATGAAATCGTCATCATCGGTGTTCCCTGTACCGGTTACGTAGACCGGAAGCGGCTTTCCGCCCTTGTGGGCGGAGAGGATATCCGGGAAGGCGCCCGGGAGGGAGACCAACTGGTTGTCAAGACAGCCGTTGGTGAAAAAAGGATTCCCCTCAAGGATGCCTTGGCCGCGAATTGCCTGACCTGCCGGTTCAATAATCCCATTATGTCGGACGTGATGATCGGCGAGCAGGCCCCACCCATGAGTCCTGATCAGGAATATGTGGAAATCGAGGCCTTTGAAAACCTGCCGACTGAGGAAAGATGGGCCTATTTCACCAAAGAGATGAACAAGTGCATCCGCTGTTACGCCTGCCGGCAGGCTTGTCCCTCCTGCTATTGCAAGACCTGTTTCGTCGAGCAGAGCCAGCCGCAGTGGGTTGGTCTTGGCGAGGATGCGACCGATACCCAGGTCTTTCAGTTGATGAGACTGTTTCATATGGTGGGTCGCTGTGTGGATTGCGGTTCCTGCGTCTCCGTATGTCCCATGGGCGTAGATCTGCGGAAATTTCTCAAAAAGATTGATAAGGATTGCTTTGAGCTCTTCGAGAACAGGGCCGGATCATCGATGGAAGATGCGCCGCCGCTGTCCAGAGCCAAGGAACACGATAAGGAAGATTTTGTCTTTAACCCATAAGTATGACTGGAAAAAAGATCCTGGTCAAATCCTACGGATGTCTGCCCCTGACCGAGGATGACCGGACGGCGAACGGAGTCAACATGAAGACCTTTCTTGAAGAAGTCAATGAGAAGATCAACGGCGTAGCCATTCAGAGATGCTACCATTGCCGGAAGTGCACCGCCGGATGTCCCCTGGCCTTTGCCATGGAATACAATCCCAACAAGGTCGTCAAGATGATCCAGATGGTAATGAAAAAGGAGGTCTTGGGCAGTTCCACCATCTGGCTCTGCGCATCCTGCGAAACCTGCATCACCCGCTGTCCCAACGAAGTGGACATCGCCCGCATGATGGACGTCCTTAGGGAAATGGCCATCGCCGCGGGCGGCGGGGCGAAGGAAAAGAACGTCCTCTCTTTCCATCAGGCGTTCCTCGCCAGTATCAAATCCCGCGGACGGATCAATGAACCGTTTATGATGGTTGACTATAAGCTCAAATCGGGAGATTTCTTCTCCGATATGGGGATGGGCATTTCCATGTTCATGAAAGGGAAACTGTCCCTGAGCTCGCCCAAGACCAGAGACATCGATACCATCCGGAAGATATTCGACAAAACGAAGAACCTGTGACGCGGTAAGCGACAGTAAGGAGGCAAGTGTTGAAAGTTTCATATTATCCGGGATGTTCCCTCCATGGCACGGCAAAGGAGTACGATCAGTCTGTCAAGGCCATGAGCCGCGCCTTGGGGATCGAACTGAAGGAGGTCGAAGACTGGTCCTGCTGCGGCGCCACCTCGGCCCATTCCACGAATTTTAAGCTGTCCGTGGCCCTGCCCGCCCGCAATCTCATGATTGCCGAAAAAGGCGAGGCGAAAGAGGTCATGGTTCCCTGCGCCGCCTGTTTCAACCGCTTCAAGATGGCCCAGCACCATCTGGATCATGATCAGTCCCTCAAGAAGGAAGTGGAGGGGATCGTCGGTCAGAAATATGCGGGGGGACTGAAGGTCAAGAATCCCATCGACATCCTTTATAACGATATCGGCTTGGATGCCCTGGCCGAAAAAGTCACGAAAAAACTCGGAGGGTTAAAGCCTGTTTCGTACTATGGGTGCCTGTTGGTGCGACCGCCGGAGGTATGCCGGTTCGAGAACTATGAAGCCCCCTACATGCTCGACGATATCCTCAAGACCCTGGGGGCGGATGTAAAACCGTGGTCCTACAAGACTGACTGCTGCGGCGGCAGCCTGACTATCAGCCGGACCGATCTCGTGGGCAAACTGGTGGACAAGTTGATGACCATGGCCAGAGAGGCGGGGGCCAATTGCGTCGTCACGGCCTGCCCCGTCTGTATGACGAATCTTGATGCCCGCGCCAGCGAGAACCTGCGGTTGCCGGTTTTCTACTTCACCGAACTGGTGGCGCTGGCCCTCGGTCTTCAGGGAACGTCAACGTGGTTTAAACTGCACAATGTGGATCCCGTGCCGCTGGTAAGCAGCCTCGGGCTCGTTTAATCATATAACTCATTATTGGAATACTGAAGGACGATATGGAAAAACGGTTGATCAAAAAAGACGCCCTGACAGGGATCATCGGTAAGATCGCGGTAGATACGACGGTCTATGCCCCGGTGAAGGTGGAAGACAATGTCCTCTTCAAGGTCCTGGAAAAGGGGGACGAGCCGCTTGTTACATTTGCCAACAGCAAAAACGCCCCGAAGAATTTTTTCTTTCCCCGGTCGGAAGTGATGCTCCGTTATACCCGGACAACGAAGGGGATGGAATTTTCGGGAGGTGAAAAGGAGGCCGGCGAGGCGGTCCTTTTCGGCGTCCGTCCCTGTGATGCGAGAAGCTTTGTCCTGCTGGATATGCTCTTTGATCAAGAGAAATACAAGGATCCTTATTATATCGACAAGCGTCAGAAGACGACCATCGTCTCCCTGGCCTGCGCCCATCCCCCTTATGCAACCTGTTTCTGTACCTCCGTGGATGGACATCCCGTGTCCTCGGCAGGGGCGGATGTCCTCCTTGTCGACCTGGGAGATCAGTATCTGGCCGAATTCATTACTGCCAAGGGCGAGAAACTGCTTAAGTATTTTGGCGATGCCAAGGCCGATGCGGCTGCAGATCAGAAGAAGGAGGCCATCGCCGCCCAGGCGGAGAAAGAAATCAAGTCACATATCCCGGCGAAGGCCATCAAGCCCATCCTCGATGTCAACTTTGAGCATCCCTTCTGGAACACCATTTACCAGAAATGCCTGGCCTGCGGAACGTGCACTTTTCTTTGCCCCACCTGCCACTGCTTTGATATCACCGACGAGATGAAATACGGTGACGGCCGCCGGCTGCGGAACTGGGATTCCTGTATGTTCCCCATGTTTACCAAGGAAACATCTGGTCACAACCCCCGGACGTCTCAAAAGGAGCGCTGGCGCCAGCGGACCATGCACAAATTCAAGTATTATGTCGACAATTTCAATGCCATCTCCTGTGTGGGTTGCGGCCGCTGTGTCATGTATTGCCCCGTCAATATCGACATCCGGAAAATCGTCGAAGACATTTCGAAACTATAGAGCTGGGAGAACGTCATGCAAAACCCTTACATACCCTATCCTGTCGAGGTCATAAAGATTGTCAACGAGGTGGATACAAAGGACATCAAGACCTTTCGTTTCGCCTTTGTGAACAAGGAAGACGAGGAGAAATACAAATATATCCCCGGTCAGTTCGGTGAATTGTCGATCTTCGGGAAGGGTGAGTCGCCTATTGGTATCGCTTCGTCGCCAACCCAGCCTGGTTATGTTGAGTTCACCGTTCAGAAGGCGGGCGTCGTGACCTCGGCCCTCCATGAAATGGAAGAAGGAACAAGAATGGGGCTGCGCGGGCCCATGGGCAATTCCTGGCCCATCGAATTCCTGGAAGGGAAAAATATTGTTATCGTGGGCGGCGGTTTTGCCTTTACGACCCTCCGTTCCCTGATCAATTACATGATCTATGGCGAGAATCGCAAGCGCTTTGGAAAGATTACCGTTGTTTACGGGGCGAGAAATCCGGGCCTCCTTATTTACAAGGAGGAGTTGGAAGCATGGGGCCAGCGTGACGATATCGATCTCAATGTGACCGTCGATAAAGGGGACTCCACCTGGAAGGGCCGGGAGGGATTCGTCCCGACCGTATGCAAGGAAGTCGCCCCCAGTTCCGAGAACGCCGTAACGGTCATCTGCGGTCCCCCCATCATGATCCGCTTTACCCTTCCCGTTTTCTTCGATCTGGGTTTTTCCAAGGAAAACATCATCACCTCCCTGGAAATGAGGATGAAATGCGGCATCGGCAAGTGCGGCCGCTGCAATGTGGGCAGCAAGTATGTCTGCAAGGACGGTCCCGTTTTCTCCCTGGCTGAACTGGACAAACTGACCAAAGAATACTAAGAGAAGGAGCTTTGGTTCGTCGATAAAATATGCAAGCGTGCAGGGAGCCCCGGGGCTCCCTCTTCGTTTGTAAGGCCTTAATAATGATATGTATTTGTCAGTTAATGAGCGAGTTAAGGAGAGGGGAAAATTGAGCAGCATCGTCAGCAAAGAAAACCTGTCGGACAGCGTCGTCCGGATGGACATTTTAGCGCCGGAGATTGCCAGGAAACGTAAGGCCGGCCAGTTCGTAATCCTCAAGGTTAACGAGCAGGGGGAGCGAATCCCGCTGACCATTGTTGATTCGGATGGGGAGAATGGGACAATCACCATTATTTTCCAGATTGTCGGCAAGACGACGGCGCTGATGGCAGCGCTGAATATCGGCGATGACATTCAGGATGTTCAGGGACCTCTGGGCAACCCGACGGAAATAGAAAACTTCGGCCATGTTGTCTGTATCGGCGGCGGGGTAGGGGTGGGCGTCATCTATCCCATTACGAAAGCTCTCAAGGAAGCGGGCAACCGGGTAACCTCCATCATCGGCGCCCGGACTAAGTCCCTGATTATCCTGGAAGAAGAAATGAGAGCCGCGAGCAATGAACTGACCGTGACCACTGATGACGGCAGTTATGGCGTCCACGGCTTTGTCAGCAATGTACTGCAGAAGATTATCGATGGCGGGGAGAAGATCGACAGGGTTTATGCCATCGGTCCCGTCCCGATGATGAAGGCCATTGCCAACCTAACCCGTCCTTACGGAATCAAGACGATCGTGAGTCTTAACGCCATTATGGTGGATGCCACGGGGATGTGCGGAGCCTGCCGGGTTTCCGTGGGAGGGAAGACGAAATTTACCTGCGTCGACGGACCCGAATTCGATGGTCACCAGGTTGATTTTGATTTATTGACCAACCGCCTGCGCATGTATTGCGAACAGGAAGGTCAGTCCTATGAACGGCACCGGTGCGGGTGGCAGGGAAACTGAGGCGGAATGAATATGACTGATACGGAAACCAAACCCAAGAAGGAAAAAATACCCCGCCAGGCGATGCCGGAGCAGGAACCCGGAGACAGGGTCAATAATTTCAACGAAGTGCCTTGCGGTTATCCACCGGAGACGGCCATATTGGAAGCGCGGCGGTGCATCCAGTGCAAGAAGCCGGGATGCGTGGAAGGCTGCCCGGTCGACGTCCGGATCCCGGAATTCATCAAGCAGATTGCCGAAGGAGATTTTATCGGGGCTGCCCGGACCCTGAAGGAAACAAA
>JALNVY010000153.1 GCA_023231165.1 Syntrophales bacterium
CAATGAAAGCTGGTCATCGGGAACAATAACCTCCATGCACCGATTTTCCTCATCAATGAGCACACGATCCACCTTGGCAGGCGACAAGGCTGCGTAGACATACTTGGCGGGATCATCGGAAAAGGGAACAATATCAATCTTTTCTCCCCGCAATTCCTGGACCACGCTCTGGACTCGGGAGCCCCTCATGCCTACACAGGCGCCGACCGGATCGATATCTTTATCCCTGCTCTTAACGGCAATCTTTGCACGCTTTCCCGGTTCTCTGGCAATACTGACAATCTCAATTAACCCCTCTGATATTTCCGGAACTTCCACTTCGAAAAGGGCTTTCAAAAATGCCGGATGGGTCCTGGAAAGGATAATCTGTGGTCCCTTGGATATCCTCTTGACATCACAGATAAATGAACGGATCCTCTCGCCCCGTTTGTAGACTTCCCGGAAGATTTGCTCCGACACAGGGATAACGCCTTCCGAGCGGCCAAGATTGACGATGATGCTGCCACCTTCAAATCTCTGGACGAAGCCATTTACGAGCTGCATCTTGCGGTCCTTGTATTCCTCATATATATTGTCTCGCTCGGCATCCTTAACGCGCTGAATGATAATCTGCTTGGCCGTCTGAACGGCAATACGGCCAAAGGTAGACGTGTCAACCTTCATGCCCAGACTGTCTCCAGGTTCCACTTCCTCATCCATGTCCCTTGCCTCGGCCGTGGATATTTGCATGTCCGGATCCGTTACCTTTTCTTCCACCGTTTTGAATTGAAATACCTCAATTTCTCCGGCCTCTTCATTATAGTGGGACTCGATTTCGACGTTGGGTCCCATTTTCTTTCTTGCAGCATTCAGCATGGCCGCCTCAAGGGCTTCGATAATGATCTCCTTCTCGATTCCCCTGTCCTTGCTCATCTGCTCGACCAGCCGTTTCAGCTCCGAAAACATGCCCTCTTCCTCCATTCATCACAATATGATGATTTTTCTCAAATTATCTGTAACGGCTGCGCAAAAAGATCCATATGCTTTGTTGCGCTTCATCCTTCGTCATTGCGACGTACAAAACAGTACGCCTCATTCCTCGGGATTCGCGCGCCTCGCCTCTGGATCTTTTTTGCGCAGCCGTCCATCGTCTATTAACCCTTCAAGATTGGCCTTGACCACTGCTTCCCTGGGAACAGTAAAGATCTTTCCCGACAACTCCAGAATAATCGTCTTTTTCCCGTCTTCGCCTATCCGGTAATCTTTCAGGAGACCCTTGAAATTCCTTATGCCGTCAATTTTATATTCCGTCTGGATGATCACCCGGCGCTCAAGGAACCTGATAAAATCATTATCCTTAACCAAGGGCCGGTCTAGGCCGGGAGAAGATATTTCCAGTGTATAGGCTTCCGGAGGAACATCGTTCACGTCGAGGAGGTCGCCTACATGGTCACTGATCAGGGCGCAATCATCAATGGTCACTCCCCCGGCCCTGTCGATGTAAAGACGCACAATCCAACGTGATTTCATCTGGATGCACTCTACACAGACGAGCTCCAAGCCCTCCGATTGAATCGCGGGTTCTGCTATTTCCCAGATACGGTTTTCGTAAATATTTTTTAAAAAGCCCATTCTATGCAGAAAAAAAAAGTGGGCAAAAGCCCACTCGTCAGAAATTCAACGATAATGTTGATCCCCAGCTAACACAACTGCAAGGTAAATGCAAGCAAAAATCAAGGGCTTTCCGGGAGATAAAAAAATGGAGCGGGCGACCGGGATCGAACCGGCGACGTCCAGCTTGGGAAGCTGACATTCTACCGCTGAATTACGCCCGCACTCGCCGAAATGCAGACGATATAATCATCAAACTTGCCATTTTGTCAAGCCATATTTGACGGCGGCGCAAAGAGCCCATATGCTTCGTTCCGCTTCCGCCTTCGTCACTGCGACGTACGAAAAAGTACGTCTCATTCCTCAGACGGAGCGCGCCTCGCCTCTGGGCTTTTTGCGCCGCCGTCTATTGTTTTATCATTTTGTTAGTTGCAAATTATTGATCGAGGCGTACAGAAATGGACTTGCCGTGGGCATCGAGCCCCTCCAGGGCGGCGAATCTTTCCGTCTGACGGCCATAGCGATGAAAGGCCTCTCGGGTAAATGAAAGGACGCTGGTCCTTTTGACAAAATCATAGACCCCCAAGGGAGAAGAAAATCTGGCTGTTCCTCCGGTGGGAAGGATATGATTGGGTCCGGCCATGTAGTCCCCCAGGGCCTCCGGGGTGTATTGTCCGAGGAATACAGCCCCTGCATGCGTTATTTCGGACAGGAGTGCCTCCGGATTCTCTACCATCAACTCCAGATGCTCCGGGGCAAAACGGTTGGCCAACTGCACCGCTTCCGCAAGATCCTTCGTTACCAGAACAGCACCATAGCGATCAATTGCCCGGCGGACAATTGCCTTCCTCGGTAAATTTTCAAGCTGTCGATAGAGTTCGGCAACAATCAGCCGGGCCGTGGCCTCATCAGTGGTCAAGACTACGGCGCTGGCCATGTCGTCATGCTCCGCCTGAGCGAGGAGATCGGCGGCCACGAAGGATACCGGCGCCGTACCGTCACAGATGATCAGCACCTCGCTGGGACCGGCAATCATATCGATGTCCACGTGCCCATAGACCAGTTGTTTTGCCGTGGCAACATAGGCATTTCCGGGTCCGACAATCTTATCGACCCGGGGAATGGATGCGGTTCCATAGGTAAGGGCCGCAATGGCCTGGGCGCCCCCAATCTTGAAAATCCTGTTTACCCCTCCCAGCTCCATGGCCAGGGCAACCAGTGGATTAATCGTCCCCTCCCGCAGCGGGGTTACCGCAATAATCTCCTTGACACCCGCAATCCGGGCCGGGATGGCCGCCATGAGCACTGTCGATGGATAGGAGGCAAGCCCCCCGGGGACATAAATACCTACCCTTTCCAGGGGTGTAATCCGCTGTCCGATCCGGACGCCGTCTTCCGATTCATCCCGCCAGTCCTTTAAGATCTGGGACCGATGAAATTTCTCTATCCGCGCCGCAGCAAGTTGAAGGACGGCGCGATCATCGGGGTCAACAAGGGCCGCCGCTTCTCTGATCTCCTCCGGAGACGCCTGAACCGTCTGTGGATTTAACACATAACTATCGAACTTCGCTGTATATTCAAAAAGAGCGGCGTCGCCTCTTGCGGCCACATCTTGCAAAATGTTTTCCACTATGGTGCGCAGGGCCGGATCACCGCCGCCGCCACGATTCATGATCCCCTGGAAGACCTCTTCAAATATTGCCTCGTCCGTTCTGATTACTCTCACTGAGATTACCTCTTTATGCTTTCACCCGCTCTATGGCCGCTCCCAGACGGGAAAACTTTTCCTCGATTCGCTCATAGCCGCGATCGAGGTGATAAACCCGCGAGAGTTCCGTCCGTCCTTCCGCCGCCAGACCCGCAAGGATTAATGACGCCGAGGCCCGCAAGTCCGTTGCCATCACCGGGGCCCCATGCAGTTTCGGAATCCCCTTGACAATGGCGCTGTGTCCCTGAACAGCAATTTCCGCACCCATTCGCATCAATTCACTGACGTGCATGAAACGGTTTTCGAAAATCGTTTCCGTCATCACACTGAGACCGCTCGCTACCGTCATGAGGGACATGATCTGGGCCTGGAGATCCGTCGGAAAACCCGGATAGGCGAGGGTCTTGACATCCACGCTCCGAGGCCGTCCGTTAGCGATTGCCCGGATGGAGCGATCCCCCACGACCATCTCCATTCCTGCATCACGGAGTTTGGCAATCAGGGCGTCGTGATGGCCGGGGTGACAGTTTTTAATGCAGATGTCTCCTCCCGTAATTCCGGCGGCGATCATGAAGGTCCCCGCCTCGATGCGATCAGAAATTATTGTTCCTTTCACCGGATGAAGAGACGATACACCGTCGATGCGAATGACGTCCGTCCCGGCGCCGATGATCCTTGCCCCCATGCCATTGAGGATTTCCGCAAGATTTACCACCTCCGGCTCCCGGGCGGCGTTTTTCAGCAGTGTCGTCCCATCAGCAAGAGCAGCGGCCATCATGATATTTTCTGTGCCCGTTACCGTGATTATATCGAAGTAGATTACCGCGCCTTTCAAACGTCGCGCCTTGGCGATCACATAGCCGTCTTTGAGCTCCACTTCCGCCCCCATGTCTTGAAGGGCGCGGATATGGAGATTGACCGGCCTGGCCCCGATCGCACAGCCCCCGGGTAGGGAAACATGGGCTTCTCCCAATCTGGCAACCAATGGTCCCAACACGAGGACCGAGGCCCGCATCGTGCGCACAAGCTCATAGGCGGCCGTACATGACTGAATATCCTCGGCATTGATCCGGAGCGAACCTTTTTCGTCTGAAAAAACAGCCCCGAAACTTCCCAGCAGCTTTTTGATGGTTTTGATATCCACGAGATCCGGAATATTATGAAAGGTATTCCACCCCTTCGTCAGCAGGGAGGCCGCAATGATTGGTAACGCGGCATTCTTGGCGCCGCTGTTCTCAATTTCCCCTTGCAGTCGCTGCCCGCCTGTGATCAGTATCTTGTCCACGTTTATATTCTCCTTGCCAGGATCACCCGGTCAAAACCGGCATAATCCTGCCGACATGATATGTTTGCATATGAACCTGATTGTAACAACAGCCCCTCAAGCCGCCGCCGCTGCCCGGCCCCTATTTCCATGATGAGATAACCGCCGGCTTCGAGATACTGCGAGCCGCCATTGATGATTTCCCGATGCAAAGAAATCCCTTCCGACCCTCCCAGCAGCGCCTCGGAGGGCTCAAATTTCCTGACGTCATCGGGTAGGCTGAGGAATTCTTCATCGGAAATATAAGGGGGATTGGAGACGATCACATCAAAAACCCCGGGAAGATCAGCGAAAAGAGATCCGACAAAAAACTGGATTCTTTCGGCGACGCCCGCTTTAGCGGCGTTCAGTCGGGCCACCGCGATCGCTTCCGATGATATGTCCGTCGCAACCATCTGCATGTTCTCCTGCGACGCTGCCAAGGCAACGCTTATGGCGCCACTGCCAATACCGATTTCAAAAATCCTGGCCGGACGGTGCTCAATCCCGGGCAGAATCCTCAGGACCTCTTCCACCAGGATTTCCGTTTCCGGACGGGGGATAAGGACATGGCGATTCACATAAAAAGAAAGAGACCAGAATTCCTTCTCCCCGACAATGTAAGCTACGGGCTCATTGAGCTTCCGACGCGCCACCCACTGACGGAAGGATCGCAACTCCCGATCCGTCAGCAGGGAATGCCCCCGCATCAGGAGCTGCGTCCGGTCCACGTGCAATACATGACACAGCAGGACCTCGGCGTCAAGTCTGGGGGTGACTATTCCGGCCTTTCGGAGAACTTTTACCGCCTCCTCGAGGCACCCCTGCATTGTCATCAAGGGTGCGTCATCTTTCATTGCCTGCGGTGGACTGACTAAGGGCCGCTGCCTGGAAATTCGCGCTCAGGGCGTCAAGAAACATATTGATCTCGCCATCAAGAAAATTCTCCAGATTATAGATGGTAAGTCCGATGCGATGATCCGTTACCCGGCCCTGGGGATAATTATATGTCCTGATCCGTTCGCTGCGGTCCCCGCTTCCCACCTGATTCTTTCTTGTCTGCGAAGTCTCGGCATTTTGTCTCTGGATCATACCATCCAGAAGCCTCGCTCTCAGAACCTTCATGGCCTTATGCTTGTTTTTCAACTGTGATTTTTCATCCTGGCAGGATACGACCATCCCCGTAGGCAAATGGGTAATACGAACAGCGGAATCGGTCGTATTGACTGATTGGCCACCGTGACCGCTGGAGTGAAAAACATCGATTCGCAGCTCATTGGGATCGATGTTTATATCGACTTCTTCTGCCTCGGGCAGGATTGCCACCGTAACCGCCGAGGTGTGAATGCGCCCCTGGGCCTCCGTGACGGGAACTCGCTGCACCCGGTGGACGCCGCTTTCATATTTTAACCTGCTATAGGCCCCTTTTCCTTCGATCAAGGCGATAATCTCTTTAAA
>JALNVY010000154.1 GCA_023231165.1 Syntrophales bacterium
CGCGCATGTAATATCCGAAGCGATGACCTTCGAGCCACCGAACAACGCCGAATATGAGCAGGAACAGAATGAGGGCACAGTAGTAATAGCCCGTTTTTGTATCGTACCACATCAGATTCTTCAAACCTTCCTTGACCAGCGGGTAATCCAATCCCAGGGCGCCTCCGACCCAGTCCCAGACCAGGAAGCTGCGGTGAAAAATCTCCACGATGGCGAAGGTGGCGATGGCAAAATAGTGGCCGCTCAGCTTAAAGCAGGGATAGCTGATGACCACGGCGATGGCGGCAGCCAGCATCACGCCGATCAGGATCCCCGGCCACGGCGTTGCGCCATAGGTAACGACGGCCATTCCCGCACCGTACGCTCCGATGCCGAAAAATACCGAGTGGCCAAAAGAGACCTGGCCGCAATAACCGCCGATGATGTTCCACGCTTGGGCCATGCTGGCGAAAAGTAAAATGAGAATCGCCACGTGCATATGGAAGGAATTGGCGGCCACTATAGGCGCCAACGGCAGCAGCGCCAGCAGCACTACGAAACCAAGCCAGAGGGCATCTTTTTTGTTTAATGCTTTCCGCTGCATGGGTTTCACCACCCGAAGATACCTTTCGGCCGCAAGAATACAACCGCCAGATAGAGACCGAAGACGGCAATGTATTTAAAAACCGGCGCAATGTAGAAACCCGCAAGAGCCTCCACACAGCCGACGAGTATCCCGGCGATAAACGCGCCCGGAATGCTCCCGAAGCCGCCCATGGCGACGCAGACAAATGCGATCAGGCCGAACATGGAACCAACTTCAGGATGGACGGCCAGGTAAGAGGGCATTATGCCTCCGGCAATACCGACGCAGGCCCCGCCGATTCCAAAGACAACAAGGTAGATGCGTTCCGTATTGATGCCCATGAGTTCGGCCGCATCGCGATCCATGGCTGTGGCCTGAATGGCCCAACCAAACCGGGTGGTGTTTATAAGCGTATAGATCAGTCCAACGACGACGAGAGACAGGAGTCCGGCCACCAGTTGGGGCACCGGAAAGATCAAGTTCCCCAGATGAAGCGTTTTATCTCCGAGCCAAGTGTCTGTAAGGATGAGGAAATTGGGTGAAAAGCGGTTCATGCAGAAGTTCTTGAGAAATATGGCAAGTCCAAAGGTCGCCAACAGTGCCACCAGTCCTGGTTTGCCGATGGTGTAACGTATGATTAGCTGGTATGTCATCGCCCCCAGGATAAAAATGAATATCCCGGCTGCGATGACCGACAGGAGCGGGTCAATATTAAGGAGAAACCCCAGCCAGTAGCTCACATACATGGCAACCATTAGGTATTCGCCATGGGCGAAGTTGATGACGTCCATAACGCCCCATATAAGGCAGAGACCGGCGGCCACCAGGGCGTAAACCATACCGTTTAGCATGCCGTCTATCAGAACTTGAACAAACGTCTCCATGAAGCTCCATGGCCTTCATCAGGCTACGAAAAAAGCTCATCCATCCCGCCTCTCGGGCGGAATAGATGAGATACTATCTTAAATAATGCCCAAGCTGAATACTATCTATCTCTTACCCCACGGCTTCATGGGGAAGATGATTTTGGTATCAGCCATCTCTTCCGGGTAAATCCGCTTGTACTGTCCACCCTGGAGTTGGGTAACAATACTTTGCGCCTTTATGTTCTGGCCACCCTTGACAAAGGCCACTTTCCCACCGAGGGAGAGGGGGGAGTCCCAAGTGTTTGCGTAAAGTGTTTTGGCTACCTTATCTGGATCCAGAGAGCCGGCCTTTTCTATCGCCTGGGCAAGCACCAGCATGGCAACTGCTTCCTGAATGCTGTCACCGTCGAAGGGCACTCCTCCCGTTTTAGTCTTGAAGATCTTTTCGACCGCCGCCACAGCCGGCATCAGGCTGGCAAACTGGGGCGAGTAAGCTGTGGAACCCATGAAAAAGTCTGCGTCACCCGCAAGCTGTTTGGTGATGACGGGGTCTTGGTAGCCGGAGCAGTAATTGATGGCAATATTAGGCAGCCAGGCCATCTGCTTCATGGTACGTACCAACAGCGAGTAGTCGGCGCCGAGCACAGCCCCGAATAACGCATCGGGATTGCTCTTCTTCAGAGTTTGCACTTCACTGTTGAGATTGGTGGCGCCAGGGCTGAAGGGCACATCAGCCACGACCTTGAAGCCTCCTGCGGCAGCAGCCATCTTGGCCTCCTCAGCCGCATGTTTGCCAAACTCGCTGTTCTCATAAATAATTCCAATGGTCTTAACATTTGCTTTCTTCGTTTTGTTCATCCACTTCAAGACATCTACGAACTCAATGGACTCGGTCTTGTCCGTGGGGGCCAAACGGAAGAAGTAATTCATGTCCCGCTGGGTCAGGGCCGCTGAGCTGGAAGCCCCGCACATGAAGATCCTCTTCATGCGCTCGGCCACGAAGCTGGCCGGCTTGCTCACCGAACTGTTGTAAGAGCCGATCAGGGCCCAGACGCCCTCCTGGTTGAGGAGCCGTTCGGCCTCCGACTTGCCCACGTCCGGCTTACCCTGAGAGTCAGCATGGACAAGGACGATCTTGTAGCCATTCAGAATGCCTGCCCGCTTAGCCAGGGGAACCTTGATTTCGGGGTGCTTGTTATTAATGATTTCAACTGCTGTCTGTACCGCTGCCTGGCAGCGCTGTCCCGCTGTCGCAACCGGACCTGTCAGAGGGAAGATGGTGCCTATCTTGATTATCTTTTCGGCGGCCAGGACCGATCCTGCTCCGGGACCGAAACCAAATAGCATAAATAGTACGGCCAAAAATATGATCCAATGGTTCAAACGGGGCGATCTGTGAGTCATAAAGTTACCTCCTCTTTTCTGATTTTTATTGATTGGTATTGATAAGACATTGCCTTGCCGCGAACGCGAATGGACTATATGAAAATCACTTCTATGTCAAATGAAAACAGGAAAACATTATGGCGCATGGTTGGCGTAGATAAACGATCCCTAATTCTTTTTTGCCCCTCTGAACTGAGGTGCTTGTTCGCTATAGGACTGGCCAACGCCAGAAAAGACGAATGCGGATGGAAGCGCAGCCTTAATACGATACGTTCATTTTGATGCTCGTTATCGTCATCCTGGCACTTCAAACGGATAAAGTTGTTGTGCAGATCTTCACACCGTTATTTCTATCAGGGCTTTCTTTTTGGCTGCTTATCAAGCTTGTTTTTTGACTTTTGTTTCTCTTTTTCGACATTCTGTTTCTGACCTTTTTCCTTATCTTTCTTGCCGCCCTTGTCTCCCATGACGTCTCTCCTTTTCCTGTTTTCTGAAATATCTTCTCCCTGCGTGGTTTCTGTTTCAACCACAGTAGGCCTATCATTTTCAGTGACAACCTTGCATACTTTTCAAAATCCGTCAATTACCGCTTTCAGGAAATTCGTATTACCCGGATCGATTCTATTTTATTACCTTTATTTCTGCCCGCCGGGCAATCAACTCTGCTACAATACTGACGGAGATCACTGCGGGCGTGCGGGCCTCGGCGGATTACCGCCGGACCGTTTCCGGCAACCTGCTGCTGTGTCTCCTTGACACCTGACCGCAAAGTATGGAAAAATAACAGAGGTAAGGAGGGAACAATGAAAGACGAAAAGGATTTGACGGCACCCTGTGTACTGGACTGCTTCAACTTCGACCTTCACGAGAGCAATCTTACAAATGAACTTTGGGTACTTAACCCCCAGTCTACACACCACCGGGCATACGGGTTAACACCGGGTGGTTCACGGAGGTTACCGGGCAATAGTCGGGTAGGGGCTGTTTTATGGTGGCATTTTATTCAAACAGGCGGTATTATATAAAGCATTGACCGTTGCCATGATCAAAAGAGACAATCTTTAATGAAAGAGACTAACCCTCCCCTCAATATCCTTGTCATTGATGATGAGGCCAATATCCGCAAGACCTTATCCATCTGCCTGGAAACGGAAGGTTACCGCGTCACCGCCACAGGCAAACCCGAAGACGCCCTTGTCGAGGCTTCACGAAGGTCCTTTGACATTGCCTTCGTCGATATCCGCCTTGGCACAACCAGCGGGTTGGATCTTATTCCAGCCCTGCTGGCTACATCACCCCGGCTCAAGATAATCATGATTACGGCCTATGCCTCGATTGATACGGCGGTCGAGTCGGTAAGACGCGGCGCCGCCGACTACATACCCAAACCCTTCACCCCGGCCCAGATCACCCTGGCCGTAAAGAAGGTTTTTGAAATCAGGAGTCTGGAACAGAAGGTCGCCGCTCTGCGCGAAGACCTGGGACGATCCCGCCTGGAGGAAGACTTTTCCACAACGAGCGGCATTATGGAACGGGCGCTAGATACGGCCCGTCAGGCGGCGCCCTCCGAGGCAACGATCCTGCTGCGGGGGGAAAGCGGCACGGGGAAAAGCGTCCTGGCCAAGGCGATCCACACCTGGAGCCGCAGAGATTCAATGCCTTTCAGCGTTCTCTCCTGTCCCTCCCTGTCTCCGGAGCTCCTTGAAAGCGAACTCTTTGGACATGTCAAGGGCGCTTTTACCGGTGCCGTCCGCGACAATGCCGGTCGCATCAGTTCCTGTGACGGCGGGACGCTTTTTCTCGATGAAATCGGCGATCTGCCCCTTTTTCTTCAGCCCAAGCTCCTGCGTTTTGTCCAGGACAAGGAATATGAGCGTGTCGGAGATTATGTAACCCGTCGCGCCGACGTGAGAATCATCGCCGCAACGAATATAGATCTGGAGAAATCCGTTCGGGAAAGCCGGTTTCGGGAGGATCTTTTTTATCGCCTCAATGTCATCCAGATTGAGATACCGCCCCTTAGATCGCGACCCGATGACGTCGTTGTACTTGCTAATCGCCTGCTCGTCTTTTTCGGAAGGAACTGCCATAAATCGGTCCCGGGGTTCACCGATGCGGCCATAGAACTGCTAAAGGGCTATGGTTGGCCGGGAAATATCCGCGAACTACGTAATGTTATTGAACGGGCCGTCATTCTCTGCCATTCGGATCGGATCGGCGCCAGCGATCTTCCCGACAACCTGAAACCGGGCGAGACGCCGGTCAAACTGGGAGACGCCGTATCCCTGGACAAGATTGAGGAAGAACATATCCGTCATATTCTGGCTGCCACACGATCTCTTCAGGAAGCCGCCGCCATTCTCGGTATCGATCAAGCCACCCTCTGGCGTCGCCGGAAGCAGTATGGTATTTAGAGCTTGTCCGTGAATCATCCTTAACGGCCGTAAAAACCGTGTTGTTGAATTTTGCAATACCCTCTCGTCAAGAACTTGCATTATGCAACGCGGCCTGACCTTTATTAAAATAATTACTTTTATAATTATCAACTTAAGACTTATCAATGGCTGGCATAAGAGTTGCTCTAACAGATGTCGGGAGAGATGAAATGCTCGGACTTCGTCACAAATTATCGCTGGGATTCGGGGGACTGCTCCTGATCATTATGATCATCGGTATCCAAAGCATCCTTCAGTTCAAGAACCTTGGTCAGTCCATCGACGTCATTCTGAAGGAGAATTATCGCAGCGTCATCGCCTGCCAGGAGATGAAAGAAGCCCTGGAGCGTATGGACAGCGGCATTCTCTTCACTTTTCTGGGCTATTCGGAAGAAGGCACAAGGTTGATCCGGAAAAACGAGGCGACTTTTGTCCAGGCCCTGGATGTCGAACTTCACAATATCACCTTGCTGGGAGAAAGCGAAAAGGCGGTCGCCGTAAAGACCCTTTACGCCTCCTACGTGCAGGTGTTGCATCGGATCGAGAATCAGTCGCTCCCCCCGGAGATCCGCCGCAGCCTTTATTTTGAAGAGCTCCTGCCCCTGTTTCAGCAGATCAAGAACGAAGCGGATGCAATACTTCAGATGAACCAGAACAACATGCATGAAGCCAACGATCTGGCAAGGAGACAGGCGGCAGGAGCCCAAAGGCATATGTACATCTTTCTATTCTTCGGCGCCGTGATCGCCGTGGCTTTTATGGTC
>JALNVY010000155.1 GCA_023231165.1 Syntrophales bacterium
AGACGAGCTTCACTGAGGTAATTGATCTTAATTACGCATTGATTTTTATTTGCAGACAAGTTATTCAAACCGGAACATCTCTGGTGATAAAGAAATTAGGACAATCAATTAATGAAAATTCGTGAAGATTTTTTACCCTTGAGCAAACCCGCCATCGGTCAGGAAGAGATCGATGCCGTTACCCGTTGCCTACTGTCGGGCTGGATTACCACCGGTCCCGTCTGCCAGGCCTTCGAGAAGGCGTTATGCGAACTAACGGCGGCAAGCAATGCCGTTTCCTTCACTTCGGGGACAGCGGCAATGCATCTGCTGCTGACGGCCCTGGGGATTGGTCCGGGGGACGAGGTCATCACTCCCTCCCTGACCTTCGCCTCAACTATCAACATGATCATCCTACGCGGCGCCCGCCCCGTTTTTGTGGATATTGACTACGGAACCCTGAACATGAATCCGGCCCTGCTGGAGCCACTGATTACCGACCGGACAAAGGCCGTCATCCCCGTCCATTTCGCCGGGGCCCCCGCTGATATGGATCCCATTCTGGAAATCGCACGGCGCCGCGGGCTCCTGGTCATTGAAGATACAGCCCACGCCATCGGCACTTACTACCGGGGGGTCCATGCCGGCGGCTTTGGCTGTCCGGCGGTCTTTTCTTTTCATCCCATCAAGAATATTACCAGTGGCGAAGGGGGTATGATCACCCTGTATGATGCTGAACTGGAAAAGCGGCTCCGCCTTCTGCGGTTTCACGGTATTGAACGGGACGCTTGGAAGCGTTACGGCAAGGGGGCAAACCCGGATTACGACATCCAGAAACCGGGCTTCAAGTACAATCTCCCGGATATTTTAGCCGCTATCGGCGTGGCACAGATGTCTAAGTGGCAGGTCCTGAATAAGCGCCGGGCGGAGCTGGCCGGCCAATACTTGGCAGGACTGAAAGATGTCGCTGGTATTGAGCTGCCTGGAAGCCCGGATTATGATCACGTCCATTCCTGGCATCTCTTTGTGGTGAAGATGACGGCGATGAGCCGGGGACGATTCATGGAGCAACTTTCAGATTATAACATCGGTTATGGCCTCCATTTTCCGGTGACCCATCGCCTGCAGTATGTCCGGGAACGGTGTGGAGATCTCGCCGCGACGCTTTCGGAGACGGAACGGGCAGCCGATCAGATTCTTTCTTTGCCACTGTATCCCGGCATGGCCGATGCTGACGTTTTTTACGTCTGTGCGGCAATCAAAGAGATTCTGAGGAAGGGATAGAGAAGGGGATAAAGGACTTGCCTAATGGGGGGAAATGTGACTCAATACAAAGGTGATCCTCGGGTAACCGTTACCTCATTCCCACCCCGGCGCTTCTCTTGAAGGGGAGGGAGAAAAAGCGAATTAGCCTCCGACTCTCATGTTGAGGGGGAGGGAGAAAAAGGATTAACGAAAATCTGAAAACATGAATAAAACGCCCCCTTTGATATCTGTTGTTATTCCCGTCTATAATGAGGAGAAGAACCTGGATGCCCTGATCGGCCGTCTCCGGCCCGTTATGCAATCTATGGGGAAACCTTATGAGATCATCCTGATCGACGACGGCAGCCGGGATGGATCCCTGGAGATCCTGAAGGGATTTGCCCGGGAACCGGATATTCGGGTTGTGGAGCTGACGCGCAACTATGGCCAGCATGCCGCCATCATGTCCGGTTTTTCCATTGTCCGGGGTGACATAGTCGTTACCCTCGATGCGGATCTTCAGAACCCGCCCGAGGAGATTCCCCGGCTCATTAGGGAAATGGAAGCAGGGGGATATGACGTTGTCGGCACCATCCGCAAGCAGCGACAGGATTCCGTGTTCCGCCTGGGGGCCTCACGCCTGATCAATATTGTGGCGCGCCGCATTACCGGCGTTCACATGACGGACTGGGGCTGTATGCTGCGGGCCTACCGCCGCACCGTCGTGGATCGCATGATCGAGTGTCGCGAGCATGCCACCTTTATCCCTGCCCTGGCGACGGTTTTCGCCAAACGGGTTACAGAGATCGAAGTGGCCCACGAGGAACGGCATGGCGGCAAGTCTAATTATCCCTTAACAAAACTCATTAATCTCCAGTTTGACTTGGTGGCGTCCTTTTCCGATTATCCCATGAAGATGCTCATGTACGGAGGCATCTTCATGTCTGTTCTGGGGATCTGTTTCGGCGTCTTTCTTGCCGTGGCCCGCCTTGCTTACGGTGCGGCCTGGGCGGCCCAGGGCGTATTCACCCTCTTTGCCATTCTCTTCGTCTTTGTTGGATTACAGTTTTTTGCCCTGGGGGTCATCGGGGAGTACATCGGACGCATTTATCGGGAAGTAAGAAAGCGGCCGGAATATGTCGTTGCAAAAATCCATGAGAGCCATGACCGGAGTGGATTGTGAAATCCGTCGTCTTTGCCTACCACAACATGGGCGTTGCTGGTCTGGAGGCACTTCTGCGCAATGGATTTAATGTCCGGACGATATTTTCCCATGCAGACGATCCGGGAGAGAAATGCTGGTTCGCCTCTGTTGCCGACTGGGCAAAGGGCAGGGATATTCCCGTTTTATCTCCTGAGGATGTCAACAAACCGGAGTGGATCGGGCATATTGCCGCTCTGGCCCCGGACACGATATTTTCATTTTACTACCGAAAAATGCTCTGCCAGGAAATCCTCAATATTCCTGCGGCTGGGGCCTATAACCTCCACGGTTCCCTGCTTCCCGCCTACCGGGGCCGTGTTCCTGTCAATTGGGTTTTAGTGAATGGGGAAAGGCAGACCGGTGTAACCCTCCATAATATGGTTGCCAAACCCGACGCCGGAGATATGGTGGGTCAAAAGGCGGTGGATATTGCCTTTGAAGATACGGCGGTTAGTTTGTATGACAAGCTGTGTCGAGCATCATCGGCGCTGTTGGACGAGGTCCTGCCTCTGATCCGGACCGGAAATGCCCCGCGCATGGTTCAGGATGCGAGCAAGGCCTCTTATTTCGGGGGTAGGAAACCCGAAGATGGTTGCATCAACTGGTCCTGGACGGCGACGAGGATCTATAACCTCATCCGGGCCGTCACTGATCCCTATCCAGGGGCCTTCTCCTTTCTGCCGGACGGAACGAAGGTGCTTGTCTGGTGGGGTGTGCCGGAGGAGGAGGTATCGGGCGCCGACGAAGCGGGAACCGTGGTAGTTGATAAGGAGGAGGAAAAGGTTTATATTGCATCCGGTGCCGGGAGAATCCGCCTGCTGGATATTGAAATCAACGGTATTAGAATTAAAAACAGTGCGATATGGCAATATTTCCGGCAGTATAAGAATATGCCGGTGCTGAAATAATCCCCCTGGAAGGGGAGGAAGAAAAGAGAGTACGATAAATTATGAAAATATTGATTTTAGGGGTTAACGGTTTTATCGGTCATCATCTGACCAACCGTATTCTGGAAACCACGGACTGGACCGTCTATGGCATGGACCTCGGCGATGATCGCCTCGATCGCGCCCTGTCCAACCCGCGCTTCCATTTTCTGGAGGGTGATATTGCCATCAACAAGGAATGGATAGAATATCACGTCAAAAAGTGCGACATCGTCATGCCCCTGGTGGCTATCGCCACGCCGAAACTATACGTAGAAGATCCCATCGGAGTTTACAACCTCGACTTTGAGATGAATCTCAATATTATCAAGCAGTGCGTTAAATATCGAAAACGGGTGGTATTCCCTTCCACCTCAGAGGTTTATGGGGCCTGCCCCGATCCCGAATTCAGCGAAGATGAGAGCTTCCTCGTAGTCGGACCCATTCAGAAGGAACGGTGGATATATTCCTGCTGCAAGCAACTTTTAGATCGGGTAATCTATGCCTATGGCACCCGGGGACATCTGGAGTTTACCCTGTTTCGTCCCTTCAACTGGGTCGGACCCCGCCTCGATTCCCTTTTTACCGCCAAAGAAGGCAGTTCCCGGGTCGTTACCCAGTTTATTGCCGAGCTCCTCATGAAGCGTCCCATCACTCTGGTGGACGGAGGGCACCAGAAGCGCTGCTTTACATATGTAGACGACGGGATTGCCGCCCTAATGAAAATCCTTGAGAACAAGGATGATCGCTGTAAAAACGAGATCATCAACATCGGAAATCCGGAAAACGACTGCTCCGTTAAGGAATTGGCCCACCTGATGAAAAAGATATTCATGGCCCATCCACGCCATCGTCAGGACGACGGTTATTCAGACATCATTGAGGTTCCGGCGGTGGAATTTTACGGAAAGGGTTATCAGGACATTTACACCCGTAAACCAAGCATCGCCAAGGCCAGGAAGCTCCTCGATTGGGAACCGAAAATCGACCTGGAAGATTCCCTGACCAGAACCATTTACTCATTCCTGGAAGAAAATGAAGAGAACCCTGGGACTGAAGATCGACGTTGACACCTGGGAGGGGATGAAAAAGGGTGTCCCCCGCCTTCTGGACAGCCTCTCGGAGCTTGCGATCAAGGGAACCTTTTATCTGAGCATGGGACCGGATGCCTCCGGTCTGGCTGTTCTGCAGCTTCTTAAAAATCCCAGGTTTCTAAAGAAGATGCTTCGGAGCAACGCCCCAGGGCTATATGGTTTCAAAACGGCCCTCTACGGGACCCTGCTGCCGTCGCCAATGATTGCCCTGTCTTTCCCGGAGCTGGTCCGCCGTATCATGGCGGAAGGCCACGAGGTTCAATTTCATGCCTGGGATCACCGGCGCTGGCAGGACGGCCTGCCCCGGCGATCGGAGCAATGGATAAGAGACTGGTTTGCTAAGGGTATGACGGCCTTTCAAAACGTAACAGGTCAGAAGGCGTCCTCCTTCGGCGCCCCGGCTTGGCTGATAGATGATCGGGTTCTGAAGATCGTCGGTGATTACGGCTTTAGCTATCTGAGCTGTACGCGGGCCAGCGAACCCTTTCTCCATGAGGGACTGATGATACCGGAAATACCATCTGATCTGCCTTGTTTTGAGGAACTGGGCGTGAAAATGGCTGGGGATAACATCCTTTCCCTGCTGGCGAATGGCGGTCTCCATGTCCTGCCCGTCCACGCCGAGGTCGAAGGGGGCATCTGGAATGCCCATTTCATGCATTTAATCGCCGAGATAAAAGAGATGTCCTACAAATTTTCCCGTCTGAATGAGATCAACAACAGCTTGAAGCGCGACCAACTGGATATCCGCAAATACGGGATGGCTTTGTTGCCGGGACGTTCCGTTCCCTGCGCCCTTTAGTCTCTTTCCGGCCTCATCCGGCCTTTTTCTGGCGTTTGGCTTCTTTCTTTTCCTTTACCGTTTTGGCAGGCTTCTTCTTGTTTTCTTTCTTGACGTCCTTGTCCTTGCCCATGATTTCCCCTCCTCATTGGTTTGATGATCTTTGGATTTTCCATACCCGAAACGGGAGTTTTTCACAACTAAAATCTGTTTCTGAAGCTCGCGACCGGCGGCTGTTTTTTCTACAAAAAGACTTCTCCCGGTCGAGGGATTCCGCTCCGTGCAGTACATCAATGTGGAGATGGTCGAGGGCGCCGGGGTGAAGAGTTGGACCTGTTCGGGGTGGAGAGTTAACTCCCGCTCGGCAAAACGGCGGAGGTTTTCCATGTCCGCGTGTGTACAACCGGGATGAGCGGCGATGAGGTAGCAAGAGAGAAACTGTTTCTTATTTGCGTCTGCCGTAAATTTGCGAAAGAGGTCGCGGAAAATGAGTAGGGATTCGGTTCCCGGCTTTCCCATACAACGCAGGACCCGCTCCTCGGAATGCTCGGGGGCGATCTTCATCTGTCCGGAAATGTGGCGCCGCACGACATTGCGGAGGTAGGGAATGCCGTGCTTCCGGTCGGCGAGGAGGAGGTCGTAACGGATTCCCGAGGCAACGATGGCCTGCTTGAC
>JALNVY010000156.1 GCA_023231165.1 Syntrophales bacterium
CGTGCAACTTGTATTGAGAAATAATTCCTTGTCTTTTTTCTGTATCTAACACTTTTATTCCTCCCTCTTTAACTGGTTATCATTTTAATTTTCGTTGAATACCCTCAACAGTCTCATGACGGGGACGTCATTTTGAAGACCCGCCAGCTCCCGGCTCCCGTAAAGAAGCTCCGCTATCGCCACGAGCTCACCACTACCACCGGTTAACTTTACCATATCTCCCGAATCAAGAAAAGGAATATCATCACGACGATTTACCATTTCCGCACGGGGGTGCACGCCATCCTTGATTCTTTTCACCCAGGGGTCCTCCGGCACAATGGTCCTCATGTCCGGAAGCAATTCCACCAGGGGAATGAGGCTGGCGCGGACCCGGTCATCATTTCCCTGCCTGTCTTTCTGGTCCATGACAATCGCCGCCGCCTCGGAAAAAATACCGCTGCGGGTCCTCCGCAATCCGGCAACACAGGCCCCGCAACCGAGGAGGTCGCCGACATCGGCGCATAAAGAACGGACATATGTTCCCCCCGAGCAGGACATGCGAAACGTCACATAGGGCAGCGATATTTCTTCAACCGTCAAATGGGAGATCTCCACCATCCGCGGTGGTGGATCGACAATGATCCCTTTCCTCGCCCACTTATACAGGGCTCTGCCTTGTACCTTGACGGCCGAATAGCGGGGGGGTATCTGTTCGCTCCGGCCCAGAAACCCCTGTAGGGCATTCTCGATACTCTGGTCGGTGACCTGCGGTTCCTTTTCTTCCAGCACCTCGCCCTCGATATCCAGGGTATCCGTGCGAACGCCGAGGAGCATGGAAACCAGATAGTCCTTGGTTACCGACACCAGGAAAGGGACAAGTTTCGTCGCCTCGCCGATGCATACGGGCAGAACACCGGTCGCTAAAGGATCCAGCGTCCCCGTGTGACCTGCCTTTTTTACCCCCGCGATCTTTCGGACATCCAGGACAACATCATGGGATGTCATGCCTGGACGCTTGTCGATAACAACTACCCCATTCATTTCCAGGCCGATGTGCAAATAACCTCCAGGAGCCGTTTCTTTACGGTGTCAATATTTCCTTCAATCCGGCAGCCCGACGCATTGACATGCCCGCCGCCGCCGAACACCCTCGCCACCCGCTCGACGTTGGTCACACCCTTGGAGCGTAAGCTGATCTTGAAATTTCTGTCCGGCAGTTCCGTATAGAGAATTGATATTTCTACGCCCTCGATGGATCTGGGCAAATCGACAAGGCCCTCGGAATGCTCCCAGAGGGCGCCCGTTTCTTCAAAATCTTTGAGAAAAACAACCAGCGAGCCGACCCGGTCCTGACAATCAAAGCTCAGGGTCTGCATGGCCTTCGCCAATAAACGGATTTTGCTCATAGGGAAGCTCTCATAAATATTTTCTGATATCCACTGGGGATCGGCGCCACTTTCGACCAGATGACCGGCCGCAATAAAGGTATCTTTCCCCGTGTTGCCATAATGGAAACCACCGGTATCGGTGAGGATTGCCGTATAAAGATTCGTAGCCATCTCGGCGGTAATAGTTGTTTTCATCGCTGTCAGGAGGCGGAAAATAAGCTCTCCCGTGGAACTTGCCGTAGGATCGATCAATCTGACTTCACAGAATCCGCCATTGGAAACATGATGGTCGATATTCACCAGCTTCTTGACGGTCCCTATCCTTGCGGCTTCATCTCCTACCCGATCCAGTTCGCTGCAATCGAGTATGAAGGCAACCTCAAAGGAGTCCGGTGGGGGAAGGATATTACGGATAATATCCGATCCGGGAAGGAAACGGTAATTATCGGGCGTTTTGTCCTGATTATAGATGGTGGCATCTTTCCCGAGACCTTTAAGGAGAAGATAAAAGGCCAGTTCCGAACCGACGGCGTCGCCATCTAATTTGACATGGGCCGTGATTAGGAACTTTTGATGACGATTAATTATATCAATTATCTTTTGGATCATCCGCAACCTCTTGTTCATGTATCTGGGCAAAAATAGTGTCGATGCGGCTTCCGTAGGCGAAGGACGGATCGGCGTAAAAGACGATCTCCGGGACGTAACGCAGCTCCAGGCGTTTACCAAGTTCTCTTCTTAAAAAACCGGTCGCCTTCTCCAGCGCCTTCTGGGTCTCGGGGCGGCAAGTATCCTGCCCCATCTCGACAAAGTAGATTCTGGCCGTCCGTAGATCATCACTGAGCTTCACCCCGGTAATGGTCATTTGTTTAATCCTCGGATCGGAGACTTCCCGGATCAGGATATCGGAGACTTCACTCATGATCCGCTCCGCTACCCGCTGCGCCCTTTTAAAAGTCGCCATATTTGCCTGCCCCTTCAGATTGCATGTTAAGCCATTCTGAATAACTGGTTATTTCCAGATTCGAACCGATGACCTGGGCAATGCCCATCTCTTCGATATAGTTGAAGATATGATCAACTTTTGCGTTAATATAGCGCCGGTCGTTCCCGACCACACAAAACCCGATCTTCGCCTTCTTCCATGAATCATTGTCTCCAACTTCGGCGATTGAGACATTGAAGGTGTTCTGCGTCCGTTTCAGAATCTTGGTTAAAACGGATCTTTTTTCTTTGAGGGACCTGCATTCCGGAATCCACAGGTCCACGAGCCCGGCGCCTACTACCATTATTTTAATTTATAGCTTTCTATCCACCTGCTCGTTGACGTACGCCTCCAGGATGTCCCCTTCTCGAAGGTCATTATAGTTCTCCATCCCGATACCACATTCGTAACCCGTCGCGACTTCTCTGGCGTCATCCTTCGCCCGCTTCAGGGAAGCAATTTTCCCGTCATATACAACAACGCCTTCCCGTACTAGTTTGAGATTGGCACTCCGGGCAATCTTACCGTCCGTGACGTAACATCCCGCGATCGTACCGACCTTGGGTATTTTAAACAACTGCCTTACTTCAGCCCGCCCCTGGACAACTTCCTTATATATCGGATCGAGAAGCCCTTCCATAGCCGCACGGACATCCTCAATGACATTGTAAATGATATCATAGAGTTTTATCTCAACACCCTCCTGTTCGGCCACTTCGACCACCCGGCTATCCGGCCTCACATTGAAACCGATGACAATGGCATTGGCTGAAGACGCGAGCATGACGTCCGTTTCCGTGATCGCTCCCGTCGAGCTGTGAATGACTTTCAGCTTCACATCTGCGGTGCTCAACTTGTTCAATGCCTCGGCAATGGCTTCCATGGACCCCTGGACATCAGCCTTGATGATCACGTTGAAATCCTTCACACCCTCCTTGATCTTCTGATAGAGCTGTTCCAGGGTAATCTTTGAGGTTGAAGAAAGTTCCTTCTCCCTTTCCTTTCTCGTCCAGTAATCGGCGATGTTGCGCGCCTTCTTTTCGTCCTCGACACAGAGGAATTCCGCGCCTACCTGGGGGACGTTTGAAAACCCGATCACCTCCACCGGCATCGAGGGTCCGGCTTCCTTAACCCGCTTTCCCCGGTCATTGATCATGGCGCGCACTCGTCCATACTCCGTTTTCGATGCAAAGGCATCGCCTTCCCGGAGGGTTCCCTCCTGAATGAGAACCGTCGCCACTGGCCCCCTTCCCTTATCCAGTTTCGATTCAATGATAACCCCTTTTGCCGGTCTTTCCGGATCAGCCTGAAGTTCCAGGATATCGGCCTGCAGCAGGATCATTTCGAGAAGGGCATCAATGCCCAACTTCTGTTTGGCCGAAACCTCACAAAAAATGGTCTCGCCTCCCCATTCCTCGGAAACGAGATTATATTCTGTTAGACCCTGTTTGATCCGCTGCGGATCCGCATTGGGCTTGTCCATCTTGTTAATGGCTACAATAATCGGGACGCCCGCCGCGCGGGAGTGGTTGATGGCCTCTATGGTCTGCCCCATTACTCCATCATCCGCCGCTACCACCAACACTACCACATCCGTCACCTGTGCACCTCGGGCGCGCATGGCAGTAAAGGCCTCATGGCCGGGGGTATCAAGAAAGACGATGTCCCTATCTTTGATATGGACATGATAGGCGCCAATGGCCTGGGTTATCCCGCCGGCTTCACCCTCGATCACTTTTGTTTCCCGGATCGCATCGAGAAGAGACGTTTTACCGTGATCGACGTGGCCCATGATCGTCACCACCGGCGCTCGTGGTTGCAGGTTCCGGTCGCCCTGATCATCCTGCTGAAAGGTATCTTCGAATTCGCCGCCGGCAGATTCCACCTGATAACCAAATTCCGCAGAGATAAGCGTCGCCGTGTCAAAATCAAGGGACTGGTTAATGGTCACCATCAACCCCAACCCGATGAGTTTGTTGATAACTTCACTGGCCTTTACGCCCATCTTCTTGGCTAAATCACCAGCGGTAATCGTCTCGGAAATTTTGAGTCTCCGTTTACTGGCCTTAGGTACGGTAATGACTGTTTTTTGAAGCTTCACGACCCCGGCCTTTTTCTCATCCCGCCAGCGGGAGCTCCTCTCATCCCGATCAAGTTCTTTAATCTTTCCCTTTCTATCGACAGCCTTTTTGATTAAGGCCTTATTGCGGGGAAACGGATCAGAGATCACTACTTCTACCGGTTTTTTCCCTCTCTTTTTATCCTTGTCAGGTTCCCATTTCACCGGTTTTTTCATGCCCACCGGGGGTGCCACGTCCCTGCCTACAACTACATCCGCTCTTCTGGGCACAGGTTTTCTCTGGACGCCGGCCCCTGCCGGTTCCAGTGGCTTACGAGGTGCTGTAATCCGGTTTATTTCTCTTTTTATCGGTTTGGGGGGGGCGACAGGCGGCAGCGGGGTAACCGGCGGGGCTGATTGCATAACCGGCTTGCCGACGACAGGTTCAGCCCTTTCTACCACGGGGCTGCCGCTCGCAACGGGGGCCGGCGGCGGAGGCTCTTGGGAAATCGGGGGCGATACAACCTTCGCTTCGGCAATCTTGTCTTCGGTAGGCTTCACCTCAGCAGGTTTCACTTCAGCAGGCCTCTGGCTAACTTCGACAGGAATGGCACCCCCCTTTACAGGTTCAACAGTGGGCTGGGATATGGGTTTCCCCTTAACTTCCGATGTTTCCCCCGCCACGGGAAGGGGTTCTTCAACCGGTGCAGGCACTTCCTCTTCAACCTCGGTGCGCACCGCTCTTCTTCTGATGACCGTAGATTTGACCCGCTTCTCGACCACCTCATGGGGTTCAGCAGCAGAATAATCCCTTTTTATTCTCTCTACCTCGCTGTCTTCGAGGGTACTTGAGTGGGACTTCACCGAAATACCCATTTTTTCCAGACGTGCGATCAAGTCTTTGTTATCGACCCCTAATTCCCTGGCCAATTCGTAAACTCTCATTTTTGACATGCTGATTCCCTCGCTAAAGCGTACTCAAGTCTTGAGCTTTCAGATAAGTAGCATTAAACTTTTTAGATACGTTCATTAATTACAGATTATCACTCTCCAGCGACCGCGGCTTCCTCAATCATCCGCGTCGCCGCTTGTATCCAGCTCTCAGCCTGCTCTCTGCTCACCCCGGGAACCGTCATGAGCGTTTCCACGTCCGCTGCGGCGATCAAGGCCAGGCTCGTGATTCCTTCCTTGAGGAGGCCCTCGGCAATCGCTTCACTCATGTCCGGCAGGACCGTCATGTCGGTGCGGCTGTCTTCCTCCTGCTGAGCTGAAGAAGACTCACTCTTAACATCGATTTTCCAGCCTGTCAGCTTGACCGCTAAACGAACATTCTGTCCATTTCTACCGATCGCCAATGAAAGCTGGTCATCGGGAACAATAACCTCCATGCACCGATTTTCCTCATCAATGAGCACACGATCCACCTTGGCAGGCGACAAGGCTGCGTAGACATACTTGGCGGGATCA
>JALNVY010000157.1 GCA_023231165.1 Syntrophales bacterium
GTTGAGAGAATTCCGTCAAAATTAATCTCCTCGAAAAAAATGGTTTCGTCGGGGACTTCGTCATAAGACAGTTCATCAGGCAATACAATTTTAGATACATCAAGGTTTTCTGCCTCCTTTTTGTCCAACCAGTCTGAAATTTTCATGAGAAATCCTTTCTTGAAATCCTGTTTAACATGGTTATGGCGCGATCAACATTAAGGTAACCCATAGCACAATTATGGAGGAAATACATCATTGATTGCCGCGGGCTGTCGAGGCATGACGTCCGGAGAGGATCGAAAGGAAAAAAGCCAGGAGGCTGAAAAATGCGCCGACGATGAAAGCGAATTGGAAGGCCCCGGTCACGGAGGTCAGAGAAGTGCGAATGACTTCCGGAGTCAGGGTCATAGTCGACAGACTGGCGGGCAGGGTCTGGGAAAAAGCCCCTTCAAAAAGACAGACCCCAAGTACCATCCCCACGTTCATGGTATTCGTATATATTGCCGAGGCCGTTCCCTGGCTTCCCTCCGGGGCCAGTGACATGACCAGATGGTTGTTGGCCGGGAAAAACAGGGCATAGGAAACAGCTAAAAGAACAAGATAAAGCACCGCTGGAAACAATCCCGGCAATGGGAGGGTCATAGCAATGACGAGGCAGGAAATGAAGGCCAAAAACATGGCGATGGTGCAGAGTCGACGGGGATTGATGCGGTCGGAGAGCCTCCCGGCGAAAGGACCGATGGGCATATACACCACCGAATAGATCATCACCACCGCCCCGACATGTTCGGGCCCTAAGCCCTTGATGAGTTCCAGATAAAAGGGGATGAGAAAGTTGCCTCCCGACAGGAGCATCAAGGCGACCAGAGTTGTAAGAATGGCGAACGAGAAATCCCGGTTACGGAAGAGACTCAGGTTAAGGATAGGGTCGCGGACAGTTCGTTCCCGGAGATAGAAGGCGAGCAGGGATGCCCCCGCAACAGCAAAGGCGGTCAGAATGATTCCCGACTTCCAGCCTTCGTCGTCGCCACGGCTCAGGGTAAAGACGAGGGCGGTGAGGCCAACGAAGCTCAGAATGGAGCCGGAAACGTCAAAAGGTAGGCGCTCGACAAGAGGCGACCGGTTTTGATCCGCAGGCAGGTTTCTTTTCACGATCACAATAGCCAGAATCCCCACCGGTACATTGATCAGAAAGATCCAGTGCCAGCTAAGAAAGCCGGTAATGAGGCCGCCGAGAGGGGCCCCGACCATGATGCCCAGGGAATTGGCTAAAGAACAGATCCCAAAGGCCCATCCGACAATGTTCTCGGGAAGGTAATGGGGAATGCTTGCCATGCCGCTGGTAATCATCATGGCGCCGCCGACACCTTGGAGGCAGCGGGCGGCATCTAAAAGGTAGATCGTCGGCGCGAGCCCGCAAAGCAGCGAACCCAAGGTAAAGAATCCATACCCCCAGATAAAGATCTTCTTTAAACCTACCCTGTCGATCAGTTTCCCGAAGATGAGGGTACTGCCCGTCATGACCAGGAGGTAGGAGAGAATGACCCAGGACACCTCGCTCGTTCCGACCTGGAAATAACGGGCAAGGGTGGGCAGGGAAATAACGACGATATAACCATCCAAACGGACCATAAAAACGGCAAAGGCGACGCTGAAGACGATCCAGCGGAGCCGTTTTCTTTCTTCGGCGCTGACGACGGCGGTGGATGCATTCGCTGTCATGGGGATGAGATTATCTTCACAAAGACTTTCCGCATGCGAGGACCGTCAAACTCGCAGAAAAAGATGGATTGCCAGGTTCCCAGTACCAGTTGACCATTTTCAATCAGGACGGTTTCCGACGCCCCCATCAGGGACGCCTTGACATGGGCTGCCGAGTTGCCTTCCCCATGCCGGTAGGGGCCGTGCAGGGGAATCAGCCTGTCCAGGATACTGATGATGTCTCTGGGGACATCGGGATCGGCGTTTTCATTGATCGTCACCGCTGCAGTGGTGTGGGGAACAAAGACATAACAAAGACCGCTTCCGGTATCGTCCTCCCGAATGATATCGCGGATTTGTCTCGTAATATCGATCATTTCAAATCGTGTGGAGGTTTTAACAGATAAAGAGTTCATATCATCTCCTCTCGTCTAAGTAATTATAGGCGACGTCCACCTCCAGCAATCCTAACGGAGCGGCGAGGTCAGGATATGGACCGTCTTGGCACGGTATGCTTATGACAATAAAGCGGCTATATGTCAACAATCAAGCAGAAAAAATGACCCCGGAAAAAAGCTTTGCGTCCTGCCTTGATTTAGGCTACAAAAAAGACGTGAAGGAACTGCTGGAGAATTATTTTAACTATCTGACGGTGGAAAAGGGGGCTTCCCCCCATACCCTGGAGGCATATAACCGCGATCTTATCCGTTTTGCCAATTTCATGGCGGGGCGGGAAAAAGAAAGCGCAGAAACAGTCGCGCCTGAAGATGTGATGGCTTTCATATCCGATCTCAGGGGCGGTGGACTGTCGGCGAATTCCGTGAACCGTTCCCTTGCGGCCATCCGCGGTTTTTATAAATTTCTCCTGAAACAGGGATACAAGGTTGTGAGCCCCGTTGACCGCCTGGTACAGGGGAAGACATGGATGCGCCTTCCCGATGTTCTCAGTCCCCAGGATATGAACCGCTTACTGGAACAGCCGGGTCTGTCGAATCCATCCGCCGTCCGGGATGCGGCGATCCTCGAATTGATGTACGCAGCGGGACTACGGGTTTCGGAGTTGGTTAATCTGACCATGAACAGCATTAACTGGCAGGCAGGTTATGTGGTCGTGATGGGGAAAGGAAGGAAGGAAAGGGTGGTACCGGTGGGGAGGTCTGCTTATGACCTGCTGAAGATCTATGTGGAAGAAGCAAGAAGCGATCTTGTCAAGGGGAAGTCCACCAATCCTTTGTTTCTAAATAGATCGGGAAAGCTTTTCAGCAGACAGGGACTGTGGAAACTGGTCAAGAAATATTCCCGCTTGGCCGGTCTGGAGGACAAGGTGCATCCCCATACCTTTCGTCATACCTTTGCCACCCATCTCCTGGAGGGGGGGGCTGATTTGAGGGCGGTACAGGTTATGCTGGGTCACGCCGACATCTCGACGACCCAGATTTACACCCATGTGACCAGAGAAAGACTGAAGGCCGTTCATAAACAATATCATCCGAGAAGTTGAGATAGATGGAAACAGACTTTATTCGCAAAAAGAAACCTGCCGATTATAAAAGATATAAGCGCTGGGCCCTTGCCCTGTCCGCCCTTGCCGGACTCCTGGTAGTTCTGACAGGCCTGATGTGGGGATTGGCAACCGTCTTTCCCCAGCGTTTCAATTCGCTTGCTACCGGGTGGACGAGGGCGAAAAATTTTGTTGCTTTTACGATTCTCGGCAAGCAGCCGCAATTTTATCACCTGGATATCGAAAAGAACGGGAAAGTATATCGCCTCACTCCCCGGGATTATTTCGAGGTTACCTATAAGGATGAATTCATCATTACCGGTGTGACGTCCGATGACCTGCGCGGAAAGGCAATTACCGTGGATATTGACGGGACAGGAAGACGCAATGATTTCCAGGTCCTCATGAAGGGGGTCGAATTTGTCGACAGGGTTATGAAACAGGGCCGCAGAGCAAACGCCGAACCTGTCGGCGGGGATTATCGCATTCATGTCCGTTATCTGGAGAGGGAAATCGGGACAATTCCTCTGAAGGTAACCATTATGCCTCAAGACTGGCTGCGGTATGCCCAGGGATCGAACAGTGAAAGGCAGCAAATTGATTATCTGAAACGGGCCGTAGCTACAAATCCGGGAGACACGGGGATCAGAAAAGTTCTGGCCGGCATTTATTATCGCCTGGGCATGATTCGTGAGGCCGTCGAAGAATATCAGACGGTATTGAAGTTGAAGCCTGACGATGCGGCGGCCTTGAAGGAATTAGCCCGCTGTTATCAAAGCCAGAAGAATTATGAACAGGCGGTCGGGGTTTATCGGCGGTTGCTCATAATTCAACCCAATGATCCCACGGCGTATACAAGTCTGGGCCAGACCTATGCCGCCATGGGCACCTGGCCGAAAGCCGTGGCTGCTTATCAGCAAGCGCTACAGATAAATCCGGAGGATGGCAACGTTCATTTCAAACTGGGTCAGGTCTACGAGGCGATAAATAAAAGTAAAGAAGCCATTGCGGAGTATCAGATTGCTCTGAATAAAAATCCCGCCGCTGACGAAATCGTCCTTGCTTTAGCCAATGCCAATCTTAAAGCAGGCAAGCAGGACGAGGCGATTAAATGGTACAAGGAAATGCTGAAAAGGCAGCCACGTAATGCCATGGCTCATGCCAATATGGGCCTGGCTTATGGCAACAAGGGGGGCTCTGCCCAGGAAATGGAACAGTACCGAAAGGCCCTGAACTTGCATCCGAAAGATCCGGTTATTCAGTTCAACCTCGCGGCGGCGCTGGAGAAATCCGGAAAGACTCAACAAGCGGCCGTGCACTATCGCAAGGTTCTGGAGATCAAGCCTGATGACGTCGATGCGGCCTTGAGGCTTGCCGATATCGAGATGAAAAGCAAAAATTTAGATCAGGCAATCAAACTCTATGAAAAGGCCCTGCCAAAGATCAAGAATAAGGGGCCCGTTTATGCAAATCTTGGTTTTGCTTATGGGGAGGTAAAGGTTTATAAAACGTCGGCGGACAGATATGAAAAAGCCCTGAAGGCCGGTTTTCGAAGCCCGCAGATTTACTATAATCTTGCCTTGACCTACACCAAGTTGGGAAAGAGGAAGGAAGCAACCGCAAATTTCGAAAAGTATGCGGCGACCCATCCTGCCGAGAATGTATTAAATAGTCTATCTGAATCATATATGCGCGAAAAAAGATACGATGACGCAATCAGAGTGTCAAAAAAACTTTTATCCTCCACCAAGAAGAAGGCGGCCCCTTATGCCACTCTGGGCCGGGCCTACGGCGCCAAGGGTGATGTGGACAAGGCGATTGAAATGTACAGGTTGTCTTTGCGCTATGATGCCGAGGACGACGCTGTTTATTCAGGTCTCGGGGAGGCCTATGAGAAGAAGGGGTTGCCCCGGGAGGCCCTCAACGCCTATCAAAAGGCATATGAAATCAATCCCGAATCGGCCCGGGCGGCCAGAAGGATTCCCGCCCTAAAGATCAAGATAATGCAGGATAAGCATCAGGCGGATTCGTAATTGTGTGGAGGACAAATGAAAAACGTCCGGGTAGGTAAGGCGGTAATCGGCGGGAATAACCCCTTCACGCTCATTGCCGGTCCCTGTGTGATCGAGGAAGAGAGTAAGGCCCGAGATATAGCAGGATTCCTTAAAGAACTGACCGACCGGCTGAATATCCCCTTCATCTTCAAGGCCTCTTATGATAAGGCCAACCGGACCTCCCTGATGGGTTACCGTGGTCCGGGAGCGCTCCGGGGGCTGGAGATCCTGGAAAGGATCAAAAGGGATTTTCATGTCTCTATCCTGTCCGATGTCCATCGTTTCGAGGAGATTGAGCGCGCGGCGGAGGTCCTCGATGTGATGCAGGTTCCTGCTTTTCTCTGCCGACAGACGGACTTCATCATGGAAATGGCCCAAAAGGCCAAGGTTATCAATATCAAGAAGGGACAGTTTCTTGCACCCTGGGATGTGAAAAATATCATCGAAAAAATCGAGGCGGCCGGTATGGAAGGCCTCATGATCACGGAGCGAGGCGCCTCATTCGGATACAACAACCTGGTAGCGGACATGAGGGCAATACCGATTATGAGGGCCTTTGGATACCCGGTTATTTTTGACGCCACCCATAGCGTGCAGTTGCCGGGAGGCATGGGAACGGCCTCCGGTGGGCA
>JALNVY010000158.1 GCA_023231165.1 Syntrophales bacterium
ACGGGAATAGCCGTTTTTGATCATGGTATTGGTAATGTCGGAAATCACGCCGCCAAAGGACTGCGTCAGTTGGGCGACTTGCTGTGATCCGAATGATTTCGCGCCCTCCTGCGCTAAAATGGTCAGCGCTTCCGTTGTGCGCGCCTTTTCGATGGCTCGCATGCCGTGCCTTAACTGGATGTGGCCGATTTCATGAGCCACAACGGCGGCCAACGCGTCTTCGTTCCGGCAGCAGCGGATCAGCCCGCGGGTAATAAAAACGTGACCGCCCGGCGTGGCAAACGCATTGATGTCATCGGAGTCGAGCACCAGAAAATGATAACCGCCGAACAGCTCCGGCATGTCCGACGCTTGCGCCAGAGTCTGACCCAGGACATTGAGGTAGGAGTTGGCCTTTGTATTCGCCAACCCCTGATATTTTACAAGCACCGTGGCGCCGACGGAGCGACCGATGTAGTATTCCTGCTCCGGAGTAAAATCCTCCAGGCTTTTCGATACGGCCCTAGTGCTTTTGCTGATCGAGTCTCCCTGCGACCTGCTGATCGTACCGCTTTGCACAGCCACCTCCGTGGCCACGTTGGTCATCGTTTCAACCGTTGCGCAACTGATCAAAAGAAGCAATATCAGAAATATTATTCCTGCCCGCCAAATGAGTCTGTTCATGGCTTGCCTCCTTCATTACCCCGCGCCAGTTGACCGGAGCTGACAAAAACTTCCATCTGTTTCGGAGACACGGTGAAGGCTTCCATCCGGTTGATCCAGTCATAATCAAGATTTTTGTTGTTTTTGCGGTACTGGGCTTCCACCTCATCGCTGAACCCCTTGCCCGCCAGGGCAATCTCATCCCGGGAAACGGAAGTTGCCACGTTGCTCTGTCCGGCTTTCAGAGCTATCCGTTTGTTCGTCAGGGCCGAGTTGTGCATCCATCCCTGATATTTACCGTTGGCGAGTGATACTTTTTTCCAATCCCCTTGCTCTGCGGATACCGCCACCCGGTCACCATAGGATGCTTTGACCACAATTTTACCCAGATGCGACGGCGTGGTCCGCAAATAACTTTCTTTGACCTGAACACTCATAACTTTCTGAGCGTCTGCGGTTGCATTCAGCAACAAGATGCTCAAAAGCGTGAGGCATATCATTATAAATTTGTAACGAAACATTTTACCCCCTTTCAATCACCAATCATCCCGATGCCAAATGATTTCCGATAAGGCGTTACTCTCCGTAACATAGCATAAAACAAGAAGGTCTTGTCCGTCAACGATAAACTGACATTTATATGTTTAATTGGGAACGGTTCTATTTGTTCGCGCTCCCTTCAATTATAATTCCTGTAGGAATTCCGATACTACCCGCAGAAACTCGCTCGGGTTGTCCGTGTGTACGGGATGAGTCGCTTTGGGTATTTCCGCAAATCTTCCTTTCGGGATGATGTCGCTCATTTCCTTGGCGATTTCATGCCCCATTACCCGGCTTTCTTCACCGCGAATGATGAGGGATGGACACCGGATATTCCGGAGGTATGGGCGGAGATCGTAGCGATCGAAGTGAAACAGGACCTCCCGGTCGAAGCGGGGGCGCAACTTGCCGTCCGTTCCCTCCTCAAGGGCAAAAGAGGCGATGCGGTGCAGCAATTCCTCCTCCGCATAGGGACTGTTCTTTCGCGCCTCTTGAACGTACTCGTGAATGGATTCATAGGCGGGCGGCAAGTTTTCGTAGAGGTTGAAGAGATATTTTTTGTTCCAGTCGGGCGGGCATGGTTCGATATCGGCATGAATTAGGCCGGCCACTTTTCCTGGTTTCATAGCGGCATAACGGGTGGCATGTAAAGCCCCCATAGAATGTCCCATCAGAATTACGTTATTCAATTGGAGAGCATGGACAAATTTATCAACATCGGCTACGTAGTCTTCACAGCGGTAAGTGGGCGGCAGCGGCCGGTCGCTCCGTCCGTGACCTCTCTGATCCAGGGCGATGATTCTGATCCTGTCCGCAACATTCCGGGCAAAATGATCCCAAACGTGGGCGTCGTCGCCAATGCCGGGGAGTAAAAGCATGGTAGCCGGGTTTTCCTTGCCCCACTCCAGGTAATGAAGACGCAGACCGTCAATATGAATGAATTTATCTTCCGGGCGATTCGTCATGATCGGTACGCCAATATCGTTACCTCCATCCATTTCTTCCTCCTATCTCCGAATGAAGGACGGTCGCGTCATAAAGGGTCGCCATTTGAGAAACCATCCTTTTTCAAATGTTCCCGGAGCGCCGGCCGCAGAAAAATCTCGTCAACGTCATAACGCTTCAGGGCTTCGGTAATCATTTCAATTTTTCTTTTTACGGTTGCCTTGGCATGGAGGAAAAGAACGGACTGCTCCTTGACGCGGCACAGGCCCCCAAAGGTCGAAGGATCTTCATTTTTTAGGGACTCATAGCGGATGGTGACGTTCACCCTGCCGGCCAGTTCTTCAAGCTGTTTAAGAAGTTCCTCTTGGGTCATAATTATTTCTCACTGATTCTATATACAGGATTTACCGGGATAATGGCAAGAGACGGTATGGCAAAGGGAAGAAAAATATCTTTGTGACAATGATGTTTATGAAGTTCCTTGACTACTCGGGATAATCAGTTATTCTTGGTAAATGAAAAGCAGGAACGGGGACATTGGGCAAAGCGGACAGGTTGTGGTAATCGGGGCCGGGGCAGCGGGAATGCTGGCGGCGGGCCGGGCGGCGGAGGCCGGCGCGCGCGTGCTCCTCCTGGAAAAGATGGACCAGCCGGGTAGGAAGATCCTCATCAGCGGCAAGACGCGCTGTAATCTGACCAATAGCAGGACACTGCCTGAATTCATCGCCATGTACGGCCCCAACGGCCCTTTTCTTCACGCCGCCTTTCACCGGTTTTTCCGGGATGACCTCCTTGATATTCTCCATCGCTATGGTGTGGAAACCAAAGAAGAGCGGGGCGGTCGTATCTTTCCCGTCTCGGACCGGGCCGCTGATGTTGTCGGGGCCTTACGGCGTTACCTGGGCGATCAGGGGGTGCAACTGGCGACCCAAAGGCGCGTCTTCTCCCTTGCCGTCCGGGATGGAAAAATCGCCGGAGTCACGACGGACAGGGGATTGACGCCCGCCGCTGCGGTGATTGTCGCTGCCGGAGGCGCTACCTGGCCTGCCACCGGTTCCACCGGCGACGGCTATGAGCTGGCAAAGGCGGTCGGCCACCGGATTGAAAAACTCCGCCCCGCTCTCGTACCGCTGATTGTAAAAGAAATCGAGCTGGCGAAATCGATGCAGGGGGTAAGCCTGCGCAATGTCCGCTTGACGGCCTTCCGCGGCCGTCCCGGCGAAATAGATCCGGCCGCCGTCCCGGACCACGACATCGGCCGGGGGCTGGACCGCAAAAAGCCCCGCGGTCCCGTCATCGAAAGCCGCTTCGGGGAGATGATGATCACCCATTTCGGTATCGGCGGTCCGGTGACACTGCTCATCAGCCTGGCCGTTGTTGACGCCCTGGCGCAAGGTCCCGTCAGCGTCGCCATCGATCTCAAGCCAGCCCTGGATTATCCGCAGCTCCGCGCCCGTCTCCAGCGGGATCTCGACGCCCACGGCAAACGGCAGTTCAAGGGGATTCTCGAAGGGCTCCTGCCCCGGAAGATGATCGAACCGTTGGCCGCCTTGACGGGCATTCCCCTTGATAAGCCTGCCCACCAGGTATCGGCAGCGGAAAAAGAGAAGCTTGCCGGTGTTCTCAAGTCCCTGCGTTTCGAGATTGCCGGCCCCCTGCCAATGGCGACGGCGATTGTTACGGCCGGAGGCGTTTCCCTGAAAGAGATCGACCCCCGGACGATGGCCTCGCGGCTGGTTCGGGGCCTCTATTTCTGCGGCGAGGTACTGGACATCGATGCCGACACGGGGGGATTCAATCTCCAGGCGGCCTTTTCGACGGGCTATGTGGCCGGGGAGGCGGCGGCAGCGTACGTAGCCGCCATTGATGAATAGCAGGGATAATCTCGATGGATGTTAAAATAGGAGGATGCCATGCTGGTGTTTTTGAGTGATGTTCATCTGACCGACGGTAGTTCCGGAGAAACGATAAAACCGACGGCATTTAGGATATTTGCCGAAAATCTCCGCAAGCTTGCCGACTCCGTGTCGCCCCTGGAAGAAATACGGTTGGTCTTGTTGGGCGATATTTTCGATATCATCCGCTCCATGGAATGGATTGCCGATACCGTATCCGTAAGACCGTGGGACCCGGCCGGATCAGAGCAGGAGAAGGTTGTCGCGAAGATTCTCCAGGGAATCATAACGAATAATCGGCAATCACTAGACGAACTCTTCACCCTTAGGGCATATGCGCAAGGGAAAAACGTTCCATTTGAAGTCACTTATATTATCGGTAATCACGACTGGCTCATCAATCGCTACCCCCGTTGCATCAATATGGTGCGAGCCGCGCTGGGGATGGATCCGGTAACGGCGCCTTCTCCTTTTTCCACTGAATTATTCGCGTCGAGTTACAAAGTGTTTGCCCGGCACGGGGATATTTATGACAAGTTCAATTACATGGGGAATCGCGATGCCTCGTCTATCGGTGATGCCATCGTCATCGAGTTGCTCAATAAATATCCCCACGAGGTTGACATTGCTTTAAGTGCTCTGGTCGACGACGGCGAGGTATCCCAAGCCGAAAAAGACAAAGTCACGTCTCTTCTGAAAGAACTGGACAATATCCGGCCCCTCCTCGACTTACCGTCCTGGGTCCTTATGGTAGTAAATAAAACGGAGAATGCAGCCGCCCGAAAGGCCATTGAAGATGCCTGGGATGCCTGCGTGGATGCCTTCTTTGAGGTCCCGTTCATCAGGGATCAGGATAAATTCCTTTGGCCGGATACCGTCGATCTATTACAGATTGCACTCAGACTTTCATCTCATGCCTCCACGAAACTCCTCGAAAAGATCACTGAACTCAAAGCGAAATTGTTCCCGGCGCAACTCGAAGGGGATTACCATAAAGATGCCTTTGCTGAACAAAAGGTTCGCTCCGGTGAGGCGAATTTTGTCCTGTACGGCCATACTCACGATTACGTGATCGTTCCGATGGATCAGTCGCCCCTTGCGGACGGGACGATGCAGGACAAGGTTTACTTCAACACGGGCACCTGGAGAAAGACCTGGAATAAAGTGCTTTTCGATTACCAGCAACGCGAATTCATCGGTTGGCATGTCCTCACGTATGTGGCCATCTTCAAGCCGACGGAAAACGGATCTTACAACTTCGAGGTCTGGAATGCCGCCTTGGGTTAGCGGGAACTGAGAATAATTACTTCCGAGCAAAAGAAATGAGGTATGATGATGAGTTACTGTGAATTTACGATTTACGATATGATTGCCCGCAACGCCGGTTTATATCCCGATAAAGATGCAATTGTTTATGACGGCAGACGGACTGACTTTAGAACCTATAAAAAACTCTGTGACCAATACGCCGCCGGGCTCAGCGAAGAAGGGTTGAAAGCGGGTGACCGGATCGCCGTCCTGGCGGGGAACTACGACGATTTCCTGATCCTCTGCGGGGCCGCAGCGAAAATCGGCGCCATCATAGTGCCGGTGAACTGGCGGCTCGGTGAGGAAGAAATTATATACATCCTTGGGGACAGCACCCCGAAGTTTCTCGTAAGCGGCAGCGAATATGGCAAGCTGGCCTGCAGGGCCGCCGCGAAGGTGGATTCGATTCAGAAGCACTATTCCTTCAAAGCCGGTGCAGAGGAGGACGATGGCATCCCATTCCGGACCCTCTGCCGGGAAGA
>JALNVY010000159.1 GCA_023231165.1 Syntrophales bacterium
GAGGAGCGGAAACAGCTCGATAAGCTTCGAGGGGCCATCAAGGAGGCAAGCATCCGGGCCAGGGCGAGAATCGTGGTTATCGAAGACCTTGCATCGCAATCCGGTGAATTTGCCCGTATCGATTATGACTTCCTCTATGATGAGACTCGCCATCTGTTGGCTATCGGTTACAACATCAGTGAAAACCGACGGGACGCGAGTTACTATGATTTACTGGCTTCGGAAGCGAGACTCTCCAGTTTTGTCGCTATTGCCCAGGGACAATTGCCGCAGGATAGCTGGTTTGCCTTGGGACGGCTCCTGATGGCTGTTTCCGGAGAGCCGGTTCTCCTTTCCTGGAGCGGCTCTATGTTCGAATACCTTATGCCTCTCCTCGTAATGCCCACTTACGAGCAGACGCTACTCGACGAAACCTGTAAGGCTGCTGTGGCAAGACAGATCGAGTATGGAAAAAAACGGGGGGTGCCGTGGGGTATTTCGGAATCCGGGTATAACATGATCGACGGTCATCTCAATTACCAGTATAGCGCTTTTGGCGTGCCCGGCCTGGGACTCAAACGCGGGCTCGCCGGGGATCTTGGTCGTTGCCCCCTATGCCTCAGCGCTGGCGCTCATGGTGGCGCCTGAAGAGGCCTGTCTCAATCTTGAGGAGCTCGCCGCTCAGGGTTTTGAGGGGAAGTATGGTTTTTATGAAGCTATTGACTACACCCCTTCCCATTTGCCCCGCGGTCAAGTCAACGCGGTGGTTAGATCTTTCATGGCCCATCATCAGGGTATGAGCCTCATCTCTCTGGCATCTTTGCTCCTCAATCGCCCCATGCAGAGGCGATTCTTGTCGGACCCCTCGTTTCAGGCAATTATGCTTTTGCTTCAGGAGCGGGTGCCAAAGGCCACGGCCTTCTATTCGCACACGACCGAACTTGCCACAGCCTCAAATGAAGTAGAAGAGATGCCGATACGAGTCTATACGAGCCCCGATACACCCATACCGGAAGTGCAGTTGTTGTCAAACGGCAGATATCACGTCATGATCACAAATGCAGGCGGCGGCTACAGCCGCTGGAAAGACCTGGCGGTGACGCGATGGCGCGAAGACAGCACTTGCGATAGCTGGGGTGCATTCTGTTATATCCGTGACTTGTCAACAGGCGATTTCTGGTCATCGGCATACCAACCCGCACTCAAGGCTTCGAAGCAGTATGAGGCAATATTCTCGGAAGGACGAGTAGAGTTTCGCCGCCGGGATAAGGATTTCGACACCCATACGGAGATCGCAGTTTCACCTGAGGATGACATCGAACTGCGCCGGATTACCATTACCAACCGGGCACGGACACGTCGAACGATCGAGGTGACGAGTTACGTGGAAGTTGTTCTGGCACCGCCAGCTCAGGACGAGCTGCACCCGGCCTTCAGCAATCTCTTTGTCCAGACCGAGATCATTCGCGAGCAAAGGGCGATACTCTGCTCGCGCCGGCCCCGCTCCCTCGAAGAACAGCCGCCATGGATGTTACATCTCATGGCTGTGCACGGGGCCAAGGCCGGTGAAGTGTCCTATGAGACCGATCGTATGCGGTTTATCGGCCGTGGGAACACCATTGCCGATCCGGAAGCGATGAGAGGTTCATCCGGACTTTCGGGTAGTGAGGGCTCGGTGCTCGATCCGATTGCAGCGATCCGTTATCAAATCACCCTCGGTCCGGAAAAATCGGTAACCATCATTATCGTCAACGGTATTGCCGAAACCAGAGGCACCTGCATGGACCTTGTCGGGAAATACCAGGACCGGTATCTTGCCGATCGTGTCTTTGATCTGGCGTGGACCCATAGCCAGGTGCTGCTAAGGCAGATCAATGCCACGGAAGCCGATGCGCAGCTTTTTGGACGTCTTGCCGCCTCTGTTATATACGCGAATTCGTCGTTACGTGCCGGTCCTGAGACCATAATCCAAAACCGTCGCGGCCAATCCGGCCTCTGGGGCTACTCTGTTTCCGGCGATCTCCCGATCGTGCTGTTGCAGATTGAAGATCCGGCCAATATCAACTTAGTGCGACAACTAGTTCAAGCCCACTCATACTGGCGTCTCAAAGGACTGGCTGTTGACCTGGTAATCTGGAACGAAGATCACGCCAGTTACCGGCAACTTCTTCACGAGCAGATCATAGGGCTCATCGCTGCAGGGACAGAGGCCAATGTGACCGATCGACCAGGCGGGATTTTCGTAAGACCTTCCGACCAGATATCGAAGGAGGACCGCGTCCTGTTCCAGGCGGTTGCTCGCGTCATCATCACGGACCGCAGGGGGACGCTCACGGACCAGTTCAAGGAGCGGAGCTTCACGGAAGGCATGTTGCCTGCCCCGATGCCAACCCGAACCGCAAGGGGCGATGACCCGGCAATAGCGGCTGCGCCTCGTCAGGACCTGATGTTTGGGAACGGGCTGGGAGGGTTCACTCCTGATGGCCGGGAGTACGTCATCTCAACTTCCCGCGGGCAGGTGACGCCGGCGCCGTGGGTGAATGTGCTGGCGAACCGGCTTTTCGGAACCGTTGTCTCGGAGAACGGTCTTGCCTATACCTGGAGCGAAAACGCCCACGAGTTTCGCCTCACTCCCTGGTACAACGATCCTGTCAGCGATTCGAGTGGGGAAGCCTTTTATGTTCGCGATGAAGAGCGCGGCCACTTCTGGTCCCCCATGCCGCTACCCAGCCGTGGAGCCACACCTTACGTCACCCGCCACGGATTTGGCTACAGTGTCTTCGAGCACACTGAACATGGTATCAGCACCGAGGTGTGGGTGTACGTGGATCTGGAGGATGCTGTCAAGTTTACGCTAATGAAGGTGAGTAATCAGTCAGGACGGTCACGGAAACTTTCTGCCACGGGATATGTGGAATGGGTGCTGGGAGATTTGAGACCCAAGTCAGTCATGCATGTAATTACCGAGATTAACCCTCTGAGCGGCGCCCTCTTTGCGCGTAACCCTTACAACACCGAATTCCGTAATCGAACGGCCTTTTTTAATGTGGATGACGCAACCCGGACCATGAGCGGTGACCGGACAGAATTTCTTGGGCGTAACGGAACGCTCGCTAACCCCGCTGCCATGGCGCGGACACGGCTTTCCGGCAGGGTAGGGGCTGCTTTGGATCCATGCGGAGCAATACAAGTGGCCTTTGAGCTATTAGATGGGGAAGAGCGCGAGATCGTTTTCACCTTGGGCGCAGGCCAGGATGCCGATGCCGCCGGCAACATGGCACATCACTTCCGGGGGTCGGCTGCGGCACGCGTCGCCCTTGAAGCTGTATGGCAGTATTGGAAACATACCCTCGGTGCTGTGCAGGTGGAGACACGGGACCCGTCGATCAACGTCCTTGCCAACGGTTGGCTCCTATACCAGACGCTGGCAAGCCGTCTTTGGGGGCGGAGCGGTTACTACCAGTCAGGAGGCGCCTTTGGATTCCGTGACCAGTTGCAGGACGTTATGGCCCTCATCCACACCGAGCCGCGCCTCATGCGCGAGTACCTCCTTCTCAGTGCATCACGACAGTTTTCTGAAGGAGATGTCCAACACTGGTGGCATCCTCCTCAAGGCCGGGGTGTGCGCACGAACTGTTCCGATGATTATCTCTGGCTGCCGTTGGCGACGTGCCGTTACGTTCTGACCACCGGGGATACCGGGGTGCTGGATGAACCCGTCCGCTTCATTAAGGGCCGCCCGGTCAATGCCGATGAGGACTCCTATTACGATCTGCCCGGAAGGTCTGAAGAAAAGACCGGTCTCTACGATCACTGTGTCCGGGCTATTGTGAGAGGCCTCAGATTTGGCGAACATGGCCTGCCGCTCATCGGTTCCGGTGACTGGAACGACGGCATGAACATGGTGGGTAAAGACGGCAAAGGCGAAAGTGTCTGGCTCGCATTCTTCCTCTATGATGTACTGATGAGGTTCATCGAGATCGCACGCATGCATGGGGACCTGCCCTTCGCCGAACGTTGTGAGAAAGAAGCAGACAAGCTCCGCCGGAACATTGAGGAGAAGGGTTGGGATGGTGAGTGGTACCTCCGGGCTTTCTTCGATGACGGCACGCCCCTCGGTTCAGCAGGCAATCCCGAATGCCGGATCGATTCCATCCCGCAAAGCTGGTCTGTCCTGTCCGGGGCAGGGAGCGCCACGCGCTCGCGCATGGCAATGGACGCAGTGGATAAGCACCTCGTGCGCAGGGACACCGCGTTGATCCAGGTTCTCGACCCGCCCTTCGACAAGTCGAATCTGAATCCCGGCTATATAAAGGGGTACGTTCCCGGTGTCAGGGAAAATGGCGGGCAGTACACCCATGGGGCCATCTGGACCGCCATGGCCTTCGCTGCCATGGGTGATAGCGGAAGGGCCTGGGAACTCCTTACCATGATCAACCCTGTTAATCATGGAGGATCAGCAAAAGGAATTGCAACGTACAAGGTGGAGCCCTATGTTGTCGCGGCGGATGTCTATGCAGTTCCGCCCCACACGGGTCGTGGCGGATGGACGTGGTACACGGGATCAGCCGGATGGATGTACCGGCTGATCGTGGAATCACTCCTGGGGCTGAGACTCGAAGGTAACAAACTGTATGTCGAGCCCTGTCTCCCTGCCGATTGGGAGGGATTCACGGTCCACTACCGGTATCGGGAGACCATCTACCATATAAAGGTCATGCAGAGAGTCACGGGTGAAAATGAAAAGAGCATAACCGTTGACGGGGTTGTGCAACGAGAGCAGACGATTCCCCTTACGGACGATCACGGTGAACACTTCGTAGAAGTGGTTGTGTTGCCAATTCACCTCAGTCCAGTGTAGCTTTGCTGCCGTCGTCTTCCGACCATTCCCGCCAGGGTACCTTCGCGAATTTACCTGTCAGATCGTCCATCTTCGTAATCAGGGTGTATTCCTCCATCATGGTCGCTATCTTCTTTGCCTCATCGATGGGGCGAAGCCCCTCCCGGAGGAGATTCTCCATAAGCCCTTATAGAAGTGTGCCACCGAAGGTTATAATTTTATTATTGACAAAATTACTGTTCTTACAATAAAGAAACCGATTACTTTATATAATTTTTCTGATCAAGGAGTGCCGACCGTTTATGAGCCGCCTGTTTACACGCAAGCGAATCCTGGAAATCATGGATCAATTTACCCATGCCAAGGTCATGGTCGTGGGGGATATCATGGTGGACCACTTCATCCGGGGGCGGGTTGCGAGGATTTCCCCGGAGGCTCCCGTCCCCGTTGTGGATGTTCATTCCGACCATATGTTATTGGGTGGTTCGGCGAATGTAATGAACAACATTCATGCTATGGAAGGCAGGGTCTACGGGGTTGGGGTTATCGGCGCCGATGAAACGGGGGAGCGCTTATTGACGGAATTGCAGGAGAAGCAAATCGCGACGGCAGGCATTATCCGGGAAGACCATCGTCCCACAACCCTGAAAACGCGTATCGTGGCTCAGGGTCAGCAGGTCGTCCGTTTCGATCGGGAAAGCCGTTCGCCAATAAGTGACGAAACAATTGATAAAATGATAAGCTACATGGCGACCATCCGTGATGAACTGGGAGCGGTGGTAATTTCCGATTACAGTAAAGGGGTGGTCATGGAACCACTGCTCCAGGGCATCCGCCGGATCTTCGCCGGATCGGGGGTCGTGGTTTGCGTCGATCCCAAGAAAACGGACTTTTCCAGCTACAAAGGTTTTGACATTGTTACACCCAACCACCATGAGGCCGGGAAAGCGGTGGGGTTCGAAATTGTAGAC
>JALNVY010000160.1 GCA_023231165.1 Syntrophales bacterium
CCTTCGAAGGTTAATTATGGAGACGTTGCCCTGATCATCATCGGCGCCATGACAATCTGTTTCCTCTCGACGATTTATCCCTCGCTGCGCGCATCGAAACTGGATCCGGCAGAATCTTTGAGGTACGATTAGTGATCCTGGTTAACGATCTGAAAAAAACATTTATCAAAGACGGCAACCATATCGAGGTTTTAAAGGGCCTGAACCTCAAAATCAGGAGGGGAGAGTCCCTGGCCATGCTGGGAGTTTCCGGGGCCGGGAAAAGTACCTTGATTCATATCTTGGGCGCCCTGGATCACCCCACTTCCGGGACAGTCCTCTTTGATGATGTCAATATCTTCTCTTGGGACGACAATAAAATTGCTAAGTTCAGGAACAGGAAGATCGGCTTTGTCTTTCAGCTTCACAATCTGCTGCCCGAATTCAGCGCCCTGGAAAACACCATGATGCCGGCCCTGATTCATGGCCTTTCCCGCAGAGAGGCGAAACAGCGGGCAGAATCTCTGCTGGAGACCGTCGGTCTCGGTCACCGTTTCACACATAAATCCGGCGAGCTTTCCGGCGGGGAGCAACAGCGGGTAGCCGTCGCCAGAGCTTTGGTCATGGAACCTGATATTCTTCTTGCCGATGAACCTACGGGAAACCTTGACACGGAAACAGGAAAAAAGATAGAAGACATTCTGTTAGGACTCAATATCTCAAAAAAAATTACGTTGGTGGTGGTCACCCATAACAAAAGCTTGGCAGACCGCATGCAAAAAAGAGTCGGTCTCCGCGATGGAAGGACATATGACATCTCATCGACATAAAATTGCCGCGACATCCATAGACTGTATCATCCTTATCATTGGGCTTATCCTTGGGATGATCTTTCTTCACCCGGCAGCTATTTCGGCGGCCGAACCCATTAAGGTCACCCTGCTGCCCTTCACCGTGTACAGTAAAAGTCCGGCGGCCTTTCTACAGGGGACGCTTTATGACAATCTTGCCCGAGAGTTGAATAAGGAAAAAAATGTTCAGCTCACCCCCAAGGAAAAGATCATGCAGCTCATGGCGGATCGAAAAGGGGATGACGCAACCATCGTCGCCATGGGCAAGCTCACGGGGGCGGCATATGTCGTCTCCGGAACCCTGACCGAATTAGGGGAAAGACTGAATGTGGATGTCAAGATCTATGACGTAACGGCCGGCAAATTTCTGCCTCCATATTCTGCACAGGGGAAAGGTCCGGAAAGTATCTCTTCCATAGCCGCCCAGCTGCGCGGTGACATCCTGATCAAGATAGCCGCGACCCAACGGATTGCCCGCATCAGTTTTCAGGGAAATAAAAAGATTGAAAGCAGCGCCCTTAATCAGGTCCTCAAGAGCACCCAGGGAAGTATATACTCCGAAAGCGCTCTTGCCGATGATATCCGGGCCATCTATAAACTTGGATATTTTGACGACGTGATCGCCGACGTCACGGAAACAGCAGACGGCCGGGTCATAACCTTCGTCGTAAAAGAAAAGGGTCTCATCACGGATATTCAAATTAAGGGGAACAAGAAATTAGACACCAAAGATATCGAAGCCGCCCTGACTTTCAAGACCCGCCAGGCCCTTAATCGGGAAAAGATTACGTCCTCTATCGAGAAGATTAAAACCCTTTACGATAACAAAGGCTATTACAACGCCGAGATTACCTATACTGTTGAGAAGGAAAAAGAAAAAGATATTCGCGTCATCTTCAGCATCAAGGAAAATGACAAGACCTACATTAAAAAGATTTCTTTCGAGGGAAACCAGTCTTACCGGGAAAAAGAACTAAAAGGTTTGATGAAGACCGAAGAACAGGGATTTTTCCATTATTTTACCGATTCGGGACTCCTCAAAAAAGACGATCTCAAACAGGACGTCAACAAGCTCAATGCCTTTTACCTGAATAACGGGTTTATCAACGCCCATGTGGGGGACCCGAATATCAGCTTTGATAAAAAAGGTATCTACATCAAGATTCCCATCACCGAAGGCCGGAGGTTCAAAATCGGCAGGGTGGACATTACGGGCGATTCGCTGAAGACACCACGCTCGGAACTAATGGGAAAGTTGAATATCAGGAAACAGGATAATTTTGACCGCGGGGCGATCATTAAAGATATGGATCTGCTGACGCAAACCTGTAATGATGAAGGTTATGCTTACGCTGATGTATCTCCCCTGACCAAAGTCAACGATAAGGACCTTACCGTCGATGTCATATATCAGATCAAGAAAGGTAATACGGTTTATTTCAACCGGATATCCCTCTCCGGAAACACCAAGACCAGAGACAAGGTCATCAGGAGAAATATCTTGATCGCAGAAGGAGATCTTTACAGCAGTACGAATTTGAAGGGCAGCTACAGTAATCTGATGCGGATGAGATATTTCGAGGAAGTGGATTTTCAATCCGAGAAGGGTCCGAATGACACCCTTGCCGATGTCAATATCCGCGTCAAGGAAAAGCCGACGGGTATGGTCAGTATGGGCGCCGGCTACAGCGCCCTGGATAAGGCTATGGCTATGGCCTCGGTATCCCAGGAGAATCTCTTCGGCCGGGGGCAAATCCTGAACCTGAAGGCCAACGTCGGCTCCGTATCAACCTATTATGATCTCTCCTTTACAGAGCCCTGGCTCTTTGACATGCCAATATGGAGCAAGTTCGACCTCTGGAATTCTACCCGCAGCTATGATACCTACAACCTGAACACAAAGGGCTTTGGTTCCGTTTTCGGGTACCCCCTATGGGAGAGGCTCATGGGATATGTCTCCTACACCCTGGCGTTTACAGATGTGGCTGATGTTTTATCCACAGCATCCACTTATATCCAGCAGCAGGCAGGGACTTCCACGACCAGCAGTATGGGCTTCACTCTTTCCCGAGACACGACAGATGACAACTTTTTCCCCTCCACCGGTTCGAAAAACGCGGCCACGATTCTCCAGGCGGGCGGGTTGTTGGGGGGAACTACAAGTTTCACCAAATATACGTTTACTTCGGCCTGGTTCTTTCCGTTACCGTTGGAGACCGTTTTTGACATCCGAGGACGAATAGGCTATCTTCAGGCAAATGAAGGCAAACCGCTTCCCGTTTATGAAATGTATTACCTCGGGGGGATAAGCACCTTGAGGGGGTTAAGGGATATCGGTCCCAGAGACCCGGTTACGGGGGATCTGATCGGCGGCTCGACCATGCTGTGCTTCAACGCCGAGCTCGTGTTCCCACTCATCAAAAACGCCGGCATGAAGGGTGTCGCGTTCTTTGATACGGGCAACGCCTGGGATGGGGGGTATCATCTCGGTGATATGCGGAGAACCACCGGGGTGGGTGTCCGCTGGTATTCTCCCATCGGTCCGTTACGAATTGAATGGGGTTATGTTTTGGACAGGCTGCCTGGTGAAGATCCGAGCAGATTTGAATTCACCATCGGCATGAATATGTAATGATTAATAAATATGGAGGATGATCATGAGAAAACATCTATTTGTTGCAATTGCGGTTGGTATTGTTTTTTCCCTGTCCCTGGGGAATCCTCAATTGTCAAGCGCCGAAAAAATCGGCTTTGTTAATGTGGAAGAGGTCCTGATGAACTCTGATATCGGCAAGGCGACAGGAGAAGATCTCAAAAAAAGCTACGAAAAAACCAGAAAGACCATCCAGGACCAAGAGAAGGCATTACAGCGGCTGAAGGATGAATTGGAAAAGCAGCGGCCCGTCCTGACCGAAAAAGCCATGAAAGACAAGGAACAGGCCTACCAGAAAAAGTTCCGGGACTATCAGGACCTGGTTAAAGACGCCAACGAGGATATTCAAGGCCGCCGTCAGGAATTCCTGGGCAAGAATGTCCCGGAAATAATGAAGATTGTGGGCAATATCGGCGAGAAAGAAGGATACACCCTCGTCATGGATCTGAGCAACCCTACCATTGCTTACCATTCCAAGCAGAATAACCTGACACAAAGGGTCACGCAAGAATTCAACAAGCTCATGAAGTCAAGGTAGTATATTCTTGGGAAAGGCCTTAAGCGAACTGGCCGTCCTGCTGGACGGCAAAATCATTGGCGACGCTAACGTCATCATTAGCGGGGTGAATAGTCTCGATGAGGCGACAGGCGGAGATATTTCGTTTTTCGCCAACCCTAAATACAGGGAAAAAATTGTAACTACAAAAGCTTCCGCTATCTTAGTAAAGCCGGGAACCGAAAGCACAGGTAAGAACCTGCTCGTTGTCCAGGATCCATATGTTGCCTTCGGCAAACTGCTTGAATATTTTTATGGGCGACCACATCCAAAGGCAGGCATCCACCCCCTGGCTTTCATAGGAGAAAACGCCCTTGTATCCGCTGAGGCCTCGATCTACCCGCATGTTTATGTAGGCGCCCGTGCCAGAATCGCAAAAGATGTCATCCTCTATCCCGGCGTCGTTATCGACTGCGATGTTACGATTGGCGAGGGAGCTATCCTTTATCCCAATGTCACGGTATACCCGGGGTGTATCGTCGGCAAACGAGTCACTCTCCATGCGGGAGTGATTATTGGCAGCGATGGTTTTGGTTTCGCCATGCCGGGGCAGGAAAACCGGAAGATTCCCCAAGTGGGGATAGTCCAGATCGATGATGATGTTGAGATCGGCGCCAATACAACTATTGATCGGGCTACCCTCGGCAGAACATGGATACAAAGGGGCGTCAAAATAGATAATCTGGTTCAGATTGCTCACAATGTTGTGATCGGGGCAAACTCGATCATTGTCGCCCAGGTCGGTATTTCCGGCAGCACAAAGATCGGGGAGAGCGTCATGATCGGCGGTCAGGCCGGAGTGGTTGGACACCTCAACATCGGAGACCATGCCATGATTGCCGCCGGAGCCGGCATCCATAAGGATATCCCCCCGGGACAGATTTGCGCCGGCTCGCCCCAGCAGCCCTACCGGGAATGGCGGCGAATAGTTGCATCTCTCCCCAAGCTCCCGGAGATGAGAAACAATATCACCGCGCTCACTCGGCGCATTGAAGTTCTTGAAAAAATTATCGAGGAAAAAGAAGGGGGAAAAGCCAACCCATGAAGATCCATCCCACTGCCATCATCTCACCGGAAGCCCATCTGGAGGAGGGCGTAGAGATTGGTCCCTACTCTATTATCGGTTCTGATGTAACCATTGGTAAAAACACGATTATCGGCCCCCATGTCGTCATTGACTCTCAGACGGATATCGGCGAGGGTTGCCGGATTTTTCAATTCTCCTCCATCGGCGCCGTCCCTCAGGACCTGAAATTCAAGGGAGAGGCAACCCGGACAATTATTGGGAATTACAATACGATCCGGGAGTATGTGACGATTCACCGGGCAACCTCGGCAGATATCGGGGTAACCATTATGGGAGATTACAATTTATTGATGGCCTATTGTCATGTCGCCCACAATTGCAAACTTGGCAATCGCATTGTCATGGCGAATGCCGCCAACCTGGCCGGGCACATCCACGTCGAGGATAACGCCATCATCGGGGGGCTGACGGGTATCCACCAGTTCGTCCGTATCGGCGCCCATTGCATCATCGGGGGCTGTTCCGCCGTCGCCAAAGACGTCCCTCCCTTTGTCATGGCCTCAGGAAATATAGCCAAGCTGTACGGCCTCAATATGATCGGCCTCAAACGGAGAAACTTCTCCGCAGAGACAATCCAGTCATTGAAGCAGGCCTACCGCCTTGTTTTCAGATCATCGCTGTTGCTGAAAACGGCAATCGCGA
>JALNVY010000161.1 GCA_023231165.1 Syntrophales bacterium
CCGGCCATGGCCAGAAGGCCCGAGAAGAAAAAGACGGAAACGGCGCTCACGATGTAAACGATCAGAGACATGTCTTATTGTCTTCCCTCAATTACAGTGGTTGCAGTGCTCCATTTCCCCGGCTGAGCCGGGCAAGATCTGGAGGGTCGTGTGATTGATTCCGTATTTGTGGAGCAACATCTCCTGGGCTGTGCGGATGATCGTTTCGCTGTCCGATGCTTCCTCCGTCACCCGGAGATGCGCGGACAACAGTTTCTGCGCCGCGCCGGTCTGCCAGATGTGAAGATCATTCACTTCCGCCACTGCAGGGATTGCCAGCAGATCGTTCCGGACTTCCCCGTAATCGATGTCCGGCGGGACGGCGTCCATAAGGGCATTGACCGTCTGCCGGACGATCTTATAGATTTCCCGGGCGATGACGATGCAGATGGCCATCGAGATGAGGGGGTCAACGAGCCGCCAACCGAAGAACGTGATCAGAAGGGCGCCGACAATGACCCCGAGGGAAAAGAGGGCGTCCTGAAGGGAATGGAGCCAGGCGCTTTTCATATTGAAGTTCCGAGCCGAAATCTTCTGCAAGAGCAGTGTGGCCGCGCCGTTGCCGACAAAGGCCACGACGGCTACCCAGAGCATCTCCTGCCCGGGAATTTCCGGAGGCGACATCAGCCGCTTGAGGGATTCCCAGAAGACGAAGGCGATGACCACCGACAGGACAATGCTGTTGACAAAGGCGGTGATAAATTCGATTTTTCGATAACCGTACGTTTTTACCTCATTCGCAGGGCGGAGAGCGACCTTCTCCGCCCAATAGCTGAAACCCATGGCGGCAATGTCGCTCAGGTTATGGACAGCGTCGGAGATCAGGGCCATGCTCTGGATGAGGAGGCCGAAAATCATCTCGAAGATTACTATTCCGCCGTTGATCACCATGGCGAAAATCAGGTTCTTTAGCGACGCCGGCGGTTCGTGATTATGATTGTGGTTGTGTTCCAAAATATCGGCTTTTCTTTTCTCTGGGCATTTTGCCGCTAATTCTTTAATAAATTTGGTCTTTTTATCTATTGTTACATCACTGCCCGCTAAAGATCAGATATTCTGACTTGAATCATGGGTTTATAACATTGCTTATTTTCACACTACTGAACCTAAGCATGCAAAGACTGCGTGTCAACACATACGCAAATAAATTGCTTTATTATTCGCACATATAAACAATTGACAATTCGGCTATCTACTGGATCAGCGAGAGGGCGCCACCTTCTTGCGGCACCCTCTTCATTGAAACCCGCTTATCTTTGCCAACCGGACCACGCGGGGACGCCGGAGGCGTCTCTGAGGACGAGGACGCTATCGCCTTTCTTCACCTCCGCAGCAAGCACGACAGGCTTACCGGCCAAGGAGGTGCGAACTCCTTTGACTTCCACCTTATCGCCCTTGACAATTTTTGCATCGAGGCGTTCCATGTACCAGCTTGGTCCGAGGTGGACGGTAACCGTTTCCGTCTCCGTTTTGACCACAAGGGCGATCCCCTGGTTCATCCGTTTCATGGGAACCGTCTGTTCCAGGCCAATCACTTCACCTGAGAAAGTTTCAATATTGGCAGGATTATACATCCCTTGGTAAGGGGTGCCCATGCCCCACCCACCGCTCCCGCGCCCACCCCACATCCCCGGACCGGCAATGGCCAAAGAAGCGGTCAAAAGAAACACCAAAACGATCATCACACCAGCAATCCGCTTTTTTTTCATAGGTCTTCTCCTTTCATGGGACAACTTTAATTGTCCCTTGAAAATGTTTAATAGCCCCCCATACCCATGCCCTGGCCCATTCCAGGTCCCGTACCCATACCGCCCTGACCTCTCATGCCTTTAGCGTAACCATAACCTCGTCCCGCTCCGTAGGCTTGAACTTTAGTTAGCTGTTCCGGGGTAAGGATTTTGTTTGCCTCCAGCCGATAGGATATTTGCTTGTCCGTGAGTTGATCCCGGAGGGTCCGGGTTTCCTTCTGCACTGCCAGGATTTTGGCTTGATCCGGAGTTTGCTGCAGCCAGAGGAGGCGCAACTCGCCTGCTTTGCTGTACATATGATCCTGCATGGGTTTTACTTCCCGCAAATGGCTTTCCCGTAGGGAGGTGAGTTTTACGGTCTGCTCCGCCGACAGATTTAAACCGGACATCGCGGCAACATCATAATAGCCTCCGCCTTGTTGACCATTCCACCATCCCCGCCGGGCCTCCGCCGGTGACGAGGTCACGACCGCTGCGATGGCGATCACCGCCATTACTGCCATCAGTTTCTTCATTGTTCTTGTCTCCTTTCCAATAAAATTATTTACTGGCTATATAGCAAGAGACATGCCAAGGCGGCAATATTTCATAATCTTCCTATCTTGTTGTGTTTATGCCTAATTCGAAAGCCATTCGCTGGAAAGATAAATAGCTATATGGATATATTCTATCCATTTGGAAGTATCCAGTCGTATAAAATGTATCCACCTGCAGAAAACGCAATCCTATACTCTCAATAGACTGCTTAAAAGAATTCTCTCAATACGCTGCGGTAAGTAATGGGACTGAAAATTTGGCGACAAAAATAGCATATCAAATTTTTAGTTGACAAAATCAACAAATAATGAAAGAAGGCTGCCACAGATGTCCCTGACGACTCATTGAAGAATATTGAGAATGAAAAGGAGGATGGGCTGATGGACGAACAGGCCAGACAGCTTGCCGGGATGGTTGAAAATATTATGTATTTTTTCGGTACGCAAAGCCAGGACGGGGAATGCTGCGAAAATATTTCCCATGGTGAATTTCGCGCTCTTCATACCGCATTGCACCAGAGTACCTGTACTATGCAGGATATTGCAAAGAAAGCGGTTGTCACAAAAAGCGGGGCGACCCGCATTGTCCACCGCTTGGAAGAGAAGGGGCTGGCGCATCGCGAGGAGGATCAAAAAGATGGGCGGGTCTGTTGTGTGACCTTGACGGAAGCAGGCGTTGCGTTTCTGAACCGAATTGAAGACCAGCTCACGAATAAGATGCAGACGATTCTGGTGGACATGGACCCGGCCATGCGGGAAATCCTTATTATCAGTCTGGGGGCTTTTCTCCAGATTGCGCAGGGACAAATGAGCGGCAGGGATAAAAGACCTGAGGCAGATTAAACCAGGCAGTGAAAAGCTGGCTATCCGATAACGGTTGAAATATTCAACCTTCATAAAATAATAAATTCATCCGACAGACGACGAAGAACCGGACATACGTCTCTCAGGGAAACAAGAAGTCAAAGGATGAACTCAGGAGGAAGTATAATGTTTGAGATGAGTAATTTTGTTACTGCCGGCAAATTTTTTCTGGTGATTGCCGGGGAGCTTATCTTGATTTTTGTTGCCGTTTCCTTTCTTATCGGAATGTTGACGGAATATCTTCCTCCGTCCCGCATCCGGGATTTTCTGTCCAACAAGCTGACCTGGGTGCAATACCTCCTCGGGGCTGGTCTGGGGGCCATCACTCCTTTCTGTTCCTGTTCCACCGTTCCGATCACGGCCGGATTGCTAAAGGGCGGTGTCCCTTTTGGCCCCACAATGGCCTTTCTTTTTTCCTCCCCCGTGCTGAACCCGATAATTATCGCACTGCTGCTCTCCCTCCTTAGCTATAAAGTTACTGCGGTTTATGTATTTATCACCTTTTTCGGTTCCATGGCCGCAGCGGCCCTGCTGTCAAAACTCGGAATGCAAAACCAGGTCAAACCACTGGTAGATATACAGCCATCCTGTTGCACCGGTGAAGCAAATACGGTCGCTCCGCCGGTGTTAATTCAACCGGTAGCCGCCGGTTGTTGCGCTGCCGATAGCGGAAAGCAGCCCTTAACCTTGATAAACTTTTCCACCCTGCCTGCGTCCGGTGACTGCTGTTCCACAGCTCCAACGACGGCCACAGGAAAACCAACGGCGGCACCATGTTGTGAGGTCAACTTTGCAGCGGAAGACGAAGTAATCGGTTTGAAGCAAACATTGTTCAAAGAGAAAATGAAAAGGGCCTCGTTTTCAGCGGTCGACACCTTCAAAGGGGTCTTCTGGTACCTCTTGTTGGGCGCGGGAATAGGAGCTTTTATCTACGGCTTTTTCCCGCAGGATCTCGTCGTTAGATGGGCGGGTCCCGATAACCCATGGTCCATTCCCATCGCAGCTGCGATCGGCGTGCCCATGTACATCCGGGCGGAAACGGTGATTCCCATCAGCGCCGCCCTCGTTGGAAAAGGCATGGGGGTGGGCACGGTACTGGCGCTCATCATCGGCGGGGCCGGGGCAAGTATCCCGGAGATGATCATTCTCAGTTCGATGTTCAAGAAGAAACTGATTATTGCTTTTGTGCTGAACGTTTTCCTGGTCGCTATCGCCGCAGGCTATCTTGTCGATATCCTGATATATTAGGCGGTGTGCAGAGCTTCCGTTTTAGCTTGGGTCTGATTGTAGCGTAAGTTATAGACATTATATCGGGTTCAGCGCGTCATCGGGAAATCAGACGCTTTTGTCTACTCGTCCAAGCCGACATCATATAGCCGGACATTCGTACAGCCCAAAATTTTCAATGGTCATTTGGGGATTTTCTTTTCGTCCGATGGTTTCAAGTCATCGATGAAGGCTTTTGCCCGGTCTCCTCTCAGATAGTCGGCCAGCCCGAGCATTCCATCGAGAAGGTATCGTGAACGGTAGCCCTGCAAGATCAGATAGGTCCTGGCGATCTCGGCCCGGTCGTAGTGGGGGCATACGGTGACGATAAGCTTTGTTTTGTCCAGCTCTTTTAGGCGGTCCGGAAGTTCGTTGAGGGGGATGTTTTTGATGAAACCGAAGCGCCAGGCCTGGTACTCTTCGGGAAAACGGATATCGATGATCTGCACCCGCTCTTGTTTGTAAAGTTGCAACATTTCCTGAATGCCAATTTTCATGTTGCTCCGTTCCCGATAATCAAATGATTTAAGATAATTATCAAAAGTCAACGGTTCCGCCGCCAGGGCGGGGGCGCCCATCAGAAAACAGGTAAGAAGAGTCGTCCATAAGATTCTCATATGCTTGCTCCTCCTTGGGTTGTCTTAAAATCGCTTGCGACCATTATACGAAGCAGCGATCAGCAGTCGTTTCCTTCCCGGCATTATATTATCCCTTCAGTTTGGCGTAAAGTCCCTTCAACTTGGTGCGGTAGATGGTCCGGATCGCTTCCTCGTCCTCACCGATGGGCTTGAGGGGCACGAGGTCCATGACCTCTGCTGGGGTCCGCTGTGACTGGAAGAGGGTCTTCACGGTCCCCTTGACCATCTTGGAGAGGGCCTTTTCGGTCTCTTTAGCTGACAGACCGAAGGACAGGCCGAGGGCCTTCAGTTCTTCGATCTGAAACCAGAGATAGGTGGGTCCCATAGCCGTAAGAATGGCGTAGGCCTCCAAATTCTCTTCCTTGACCTCCGGGCAATCGCCGAGAACTTCAAAGAATTTTCTGATTTCTTTCTTCTCGTCACCGGAGAAGGCCGGTGAAAAGGCTATGGGGTTGAAGCCCTTATTGACGACCGACGGGGCGTTGGGGATCATCCTGACGATCCGGTTGAAGCCGCCCAGGCCGGCGGATATTTGGGCGATGGAGAGCTTTGGGGCCAGGGACACGACGACGGCGTCCTTTTTTAAATGCCCTTTAAGGCCTTCCAGGCTGGCCATCACCGCCGGGGGATGGAGAGCGATAAAGACCATCGCCGCCGCCGCGGGGTCTTTGACA
>JALNVY010000162.1 GCA_023231165.1 Syntrophales bacterium
CGAGGTCGAAACGTTTGTGGAATCCGTTTGGCAGAAAAAAAGGAGTCGCCACTGGTAAGAGGGGGATACTTCCTGCCTATGCCTAAAAACGGCTAGAATCATAAGGCTTTCAATAAAAAAAATCAAGAAATAATATCTGGCAAAAACGCTAAAAGTATTTGTCAAGAAAGCTATTTAAACATAATTATCTTACTATAAATAAACATAATTATCTGGTCAGTTTCTTGTGGATCCTGTTCATAGCATTTCAAGGAGGAGATCAGGTGGGAGATTGGTAGTCTGGGGAGGGCAGGCATTTCATGATGAAATGCCTGCCCTCCTCCATTTTAGAGTAGATCAAATCAGCTCTTCCAGGAATTGAAGGCGGCGATTATGGCCTTAATGGCGCCGTCGATGGAGATGACCCGCATATTGAGAACCATGTCATAGTGGGCAGGGTCTTTCGCATCGGCGTTGAAATATTTCCGGATAAACGCCGCCCGGTCGGAATCCGACTTGATAAGGTAACGCTTGGCTTCATCTGCCGTCGTTCTGGTCGCGTTCTTGACCCGCAGTTCAAAGGGGGCGATGATCCTGACCCGGAAGGTATTTTCCTGGGGAAGGATAAAGTTGGCCCCCCGGCCGAGGATCACGGCATTGCCATGGTGGCCGATGGTACCGATGACCTTGGTCAGGTGGTGAAGATACTGATCCGGCCAGAGGTGCCGCGTTTCAAACAGGGAGGTCAACCAGTCATCCCGTTTGGTCATCTCCTTCTCATCGAGAGAGCAGATGACCTTTTCGCTCATTTCGACGCTTTCCGCGACCATCTGGATGATCTTTCCCCCCATGAGATCGAAGCCCAGCTCTTCTCCGATTCCTTGCGCGATTTTGGTGCCGCCGCAACCCGATTCTCTGGACAGGGTAATGACAGGTCCCGGCTTGACCTTTTCCTTTGTCCTCTCTGTCATCGCAAGGCGCCATTTTCCCAATTGTTCCTCAACAAGAGCATCTGCGGAGCGAATAGCTTTACCTCTCATCATGAACCTCCTTTATATTACTTATTAATATTAATTTATTAGGCGATCTGCTTACGCCATTCCCGCCCTAAAAACTATACAATTTGTCCCCGGATAGCACCGAAAAGGAATTTTTCCGGAGGACATCGGTGGCGGCGGCGGAATCGTCAAACCGGAAGATGATCACGGCGTTTTCCCCGCTCTTCTCAACATAGGCGTAAAGGTATTCGACGGTGATGTTGTCCCGGGCGAGGACTTCGAGAATGCTGTGCAAGCCTCCCGGCCGGTCCGGGACTTCAACGGCGACGACGGTGGTCCGGCTGACCCGGAAGCCCTTATCACGGAGGACCCTGCTGGTGGTATCCACGTCGTTGACAATCAGGCGGAGGATACCGAAATCGGTCGTGTCCGCCAAAGACAGGGTGCGGATATTAACATTGGCTTCTTTCAGGATCCTGGTGATTTCTTCCAGCGAGCCCTGCTTATTTTCTAGAAATACAGATACCTGCTCAACTTTCATTGATTTTCCCCCCGTCAGATCTGTCGTTTATCGGTGACCCGGCTGGCCTTGCCTTCGAAACGCTGGAGAGATTTGGGTTCCACCAGCTTGATCTTGGCCGTGATGCCGAGAAAATCCTTCAAATCCTTGTTGATACGCTTTTCAATCTTTTGCAGGACCCGGACCTCGTCGGCGTTGGAGAAGAGAGCGTCGCTCACCTCGACCTGCACCTCCAGGGTATCGAGGGTGCCTACCCGGTCCACGATGAGCTGGTAATGGGGTTCGAGGCCCTGTATACCGACGAGCACCGCCTCAATTTGGGAGGGAAAGACGTTGACGCCCCGGATGATGAGCATGTCGTCGCTTCTTCCCGTCACGCGGTCCATGCGGTGATGGGTCCGGCCGCAGCGGCAGGGGGCGGTGATTATGTGGGAAATGTCCCGGGTCCGGTAACGGATCAGGGGGAAGGCTTCCTTGGTCAGGGTGGTGAAGACCAGTTCGCCCCTTTCTCCCGGGGGCAGGACTTCGCCGGTGTCGGGGTTGATCGTTTCGACGAGGAAATGATCTTCAAAGACGTGCATCCCCTCGCGCCCTTCCGTGCATTCCATTGCTACCCCCGGACCCATGATTTCGGAGAGCCCGTAGATGTTCAAGGCCAGAATATCCAAGGTATTTTCGATTTCGTCACGCATCTTGTCGCTCCAGGGTTCGGCGCCGAAGATGCCGACCCGGAGCATGAGCGACCGCATGTCCACCCCCATGGCCTGCCCCTGCTCGGCAAGGTTCAGGGCGTAAGAAGGGGTGCAGCAGATGGCGGTGGGTCCGAAATCCTGGAGGATCATGATCTGCCGCTTCGTATTGCCCCCCGACATGGGAATGACGCTGGCGCCCAGTTTTTCCGCGCCGTAGTGAGCCCCGAGGCCGCCCGTGAAAAGACCATATCCGTAAGCGTTATGAATGATATCGTTTTTTGTCAGGCCTGCCGCGACAAAACAACGCGCCATCAGTTCCGACCAGGTTTCGATATCCCGATGGGTGTAGCCAACCACTGTGGAGCGCCCCGTGGTCCCCGAAGAGGCGTGCAGACGTACCACGTTGCTCATGGGGACGGCAAAAAGGCCAAAAGGATAGCCGTCGCGCAGGTCCTGTTTGGTGGTAAAGGGGAGGCGCTTCAGGTCTCCCAGAGTTTTGAGGTCATCCGGTTTTACCCCCGCCTCGTCAAATATTTTTCGATAGAAACCCACGGTGTGATACACCCGCTGTACCACCTGCTGGAGCCGCTTCAACTGCAGGGCCTCAAGGGCCTCCCTGGGCAGGGTTTCAAATTCTTCATTGTAGATCATGCACCCAACCTCCACTTCTTCATTGTTTAATTACATATAGCAAAAGAAGTTTTTCCGGGCAAGGGAGAATAAGGTGGTATGTTGAAGAAAGAGCGGCAATCATTTACAGGAGCCCTCTCCTTGAAGGGGAGGGGGTCGCTTTTTTCGAAGCCGTCGGTTTTCCCATCACGCCGTCGGTTCAGGCGTCAATGGCGGAAACGGTACCAGAGGCGAATTAAATGGACCGTAATCACCGCGACGACGATCCGGGGGATATAGAGCCAGAAGGCATTCAAGCCGATGGAGATGAACAGGGGGGGATCTTCGACCATAGAATGGTTGATGCCGATGGAAAGATGGAGCATTTCGAGATCCTCTTTGGAGAGGTGCTCCGCTTTGGCCTCCTCGACGATTACCGCCCCGCCATAGGCGAGGCCGAAAATGATCGCTGTCATCCAGAGGAGCCCGACTTTGGCGTCCAGTCCCATAAGTTTGAGGAGGGGAGAGAAAAAACGGACGACATAATTGATCCAGTCCAAGAATTTCATGGTCTCCAGCAGGGTCATGATGAACATGATGATCAAAAAGATCTTGAAGCATAGGGCGGTAGTCGTCTGAAGCCACTGCCATAACATGTCTGCAAAGGGCAGGTGGACCGGCGCCAGTGCCCCCACCGCCGCTGTCGCTGCGGGGCCGGAAACCAGCCAGGGGCCGACGATCATTACGGTAACGGACGCGGTGATAATCCGGAACAGCGTTGCCTTTACGGGGTTAATCCCTGATTTACCCTGGATTATCCCCTCCTGAATGAGGTTATGGGCCATAAGCAGGAAGATGCCGATCAGGGTCATCTGCCCCTCACTTAAAGGAAGAACGACCATGGCGGCGATCGCCCCGTAAATGTTGGCCAGCATGCCGATCAACAAAGGGAGGGCGGCGGCGGGGGGCAGATGGAGAATTCCCATGACCGGTGTCAAGAGGAAATCAAGGCGCCCGATCCAGCCGCTCCAGTCCAGGAGGGCGGTCAGCAGGGAAACGGGCAGGACGATTTTCATCATCCAGATAAAACCGTCCCAACCCTTGCGTACTCCCATTTTCAGCCCCGTCTTGACCAGGGCGCCATATTGAATTTCCGGGTTTTCCATCTTCCGTCCACTTATCAGATTTTTTCCGATCTTGCACCATCGCTGATGAATTATTATGGCTGTTTTGTCATGACAAATGATTTTTGGTCTTTACGCAACAGGAAAAAATATGATACGAAAACCACATGATACTGAACATCCGCAGCAAACTTCTCCTGAGTTATATGGCTATGGCCGTGCTGACAGTTCTGGCCAGCGCCTATGCCGTGGGGCATTTGCGAGATCTCAATAAGCTGGCCTTCACAGTTATCCATCAGGACTTTCGACTACTGGAAACGGAAAAGCAGATGATGGAAACGCTCATGACATGGGAAGGGGCCGAGAAGAAATATCTGATTTTAAAAGACCCCTCCATGGCGGACATCTTCTGGGCTCGAAGTAAGGATTTTCAATCCCAGTTGGCAATTCTTAAAAAGGATAGCCCCCAGGGACGGGACAATACGGTGGAACAGTTATCTCTGTTGTTCGGTCAATATAATGCAAATTTCCTCAAAGAAACGGCCCTGGTAGGAGAAAACCGCATCGAAGAAGCGGTGGTCCTGTCGTCTCAAGAGGGGCGCATAATCATAGAAAAGATGGCTTTTTCGCTACGTTCGCTCCAGATACAGTCGGAAAAGGATATCGATACCAGAATGAATGCCATTAACATCAAGGGGCAGGAAGCATCACGGATGACGATTCTCCTGATGGGCGCCAGTCTCATTGTCGGATTGTTTCTGGCGGCGGCCATTACCTTCAATATCTCCCGCCCCCTAAGAAAGCTTGAAAAAGCAACCGGTTTCATTGCGGAAGGGCATTTCGACAGGCAGATCAACATCCAGCGGCGGGATGAAATTGGAAGCCTGGCCAGGGCATTCAACGCCATGATCAAGCGCCTAAAGATCCTGGAGACCCTGCACCTTGATGCCAGCCCTTTGACGGGCTTGCCGGGGAATCTGGCTATTGAACAGGAAATTGAGCATCGCCTCCAGACGCAGGAGCTCTTTTCCCTTTGTCATTTAGATCTCGACAACTTCAAGCCCTTTGCCGACCATTACGGCTATGCCTGGGGAAGCGAGGTTATCAAGGAAGTGGCCGTGATCCTAGAGGACTGTAAGCAGAAATGCGGCCGCGTGATGGATTTCATCGGTCATATCGGGGGTGACGACTTCATCCTGATTGCAGAACCGTCGCGGGCCGAAGCGATGTGTCGCTGTATAGTCGAAGAATTTGACCAGCGGATCCGGAAGTTCTATAGTGAAGAGGATCAGCAGCGGGGTTTTATCCATGCCAAGGACCGACAGGGTCAGTTACGGGAATTTCCCCTCGTTACCGTGACTCTTTCCATCGTCACCGGCAATTGCTCTCTGTACCGGAGCCCGCTGGAGATGGCAAAGATGGCGGCAGAGGTCAAAAATTATGGCAAAACCCTCCCGGGGAACAAATACGTGAAGAAAGAAGATATGGATGCTCAGATATCCGGATGAATACCTTTTACAAATCCGCAAGATTTGAACGTTTCACAGGGTAGGAAAGCGAGCTTTGCATAAAAAGACATCCTTAGTAGCAATAGGAATAAAGATAAGTATTATGATCATCTTCATGATCTGCCTGGGTGCTTGCGCGGCGAAGAACGTTCCTGTAGAGCCTCCCGGCAGTCTTGCGGCGCGCTTCCAGTCCGATACGGCCCTTTTCCGGGAAGGCTATGCC